>JAFRCB010000172.1 GCA_017404585.1 Lachnospiraceae bacterium | reverse complement strand
TGCCGATCTCATTCTCGATGGAGATGACTTTAGCCATCTTTAGGTTCTTATCGATGACTTGTCCTTCAAGAAGGACCTGATCGTCCATCTTGTAGGTATAGCTTTTGGCCTTCTCATCTCCCTGGCCGGTCGCAGCCATCGAGTATGTGCTTCCGATGATCCGCTCTGAGGGGATCCACTCATCGAGGGTTCCCTCGATCAGCTCACGGACCATAGCACGCTCGGAGCCGCTGCTGATGAACACCTTAAAGCCGTGTTCCGCAAGGTATTGTACAAGAGAGATCATAGGCATATAGAAACCCTCTCCGTAGGTCATTCCATCAAAGCCCCAGACCGGCTCTTCCATGAATTTGCGGATATAATCACGATACTCGTCCACGGTCATGCCCTTAAAGGAATCGGATAAGCTGGCAGAAGTCGATATGTCTGTATCAGGCTGCGGGAGCCCCTTCATGTAGGCTTCTTCTGAGGCTTCCGCATAAGCGAGAAGCTCCGGATCTGCCTGATATGTGTCATCGTGGAGCACGCGGTGCAGCAGGAGAGTCTCGTCGAAATATGTCGGGAACAGCTCACCGAAGAGCGTGCCGTCAAAGTCAAAGACAGCGATTCGGTCCTCTTCGGGGACGAAAATTTCCGAGGACTCGTTCGAGACTGCACCTACATAGGAGACTATAGACTTCATGACCTCTGAGTCTTCGGTCCAATATGGGATGACAGTTTCATCTGTCTTTGCGGCAGCGTCAGTTGTTTCTGAACCTTCACCGGGCTCCGTGACAGCTTCCGATGATTCCGCCGAATCAGTCTTTGTGCCGGCCTCCGGGGTGGGAGCGGCCACGCTCTGGTCGGTATTGCTCGGAGTTCCCTGTGGAACGCCGCCCGCCTGCCCGCAGGCTGTGAGTACGATCATACAGATGGATAAAAGTGCTGTCAGTCTTTTTTTCATGGTTGGCCTCCTTATTCGCGATCGGCAGTCGTCAGAATCTTTTTACATATCTTTGTTTTTCGATACCTTAATATACGTTATTATAACATGTCAAAAGAATTGTAGCCAACACAGAAGCCCACAAGACCTCGTGCGCCCTCTCCACCGCCGCGGTGTCGGGGGTTCAGCCACTTTTCTATAATGCAAAAAAGAGAACCATTCAGGTTCTCTTTTTTTGGGCAGTAGCGAGAGGGGGATTTGAACCCTCGACACCGCGGGTATGAACCGCGTGCTCTAGCCAGCTGAGCTATCTCGCCATATTTAATTTGCGCAGTTTTTTCAACGCTTGATTATTATACAATTCTATGCCTTTAGTGTCAAGCATGAATTTGTAAAATCTTCACACAGTTTTGGTGATTTATAACAGTTCAGACGAGCTGCAACGAAGTCATAAAACCGACACAAACATCATCTTCATCGAAAAACGCTGGTCCTTCTCTGCGAGCTTTAAAAATGCTTACGCATTTTTGATCTCTCGGTCGGACCAGCAATGTTTTTCTCACGAAGATGTATGTTTTTGCCGGTAGCGGACTGTTAGAACAGCTCAGCTGAACTGTCTCGCCCAGCTTCAGTCACTGATAATATGTGAAAGCGTCCTTCCCGGCACCCTCCGCATAGGCTGTGAGGTTCATGCAGCACAGAGCACGCCCGGTCGCCTTTCCGGTCCTAAGCCCGATGCCGGCACACCCGAGGTCTATGTTCACTATGTGATGTTCTTCATCGATGAAGGCCGCGAGCGGTTCAGGATTCTCGGAGATGAACTGGACCGGGACGTGGCCGATCACGTGGAGCCTGCTGTCTTTTTGATACTTACTCTTCGGGACGTACTCCCACATGCGCCAGGGGGAATTCCAGACGGTATCGAAAGCGTCCTTGTAAGAGATATCTTTAAAGAGTACGCTGCCCCTTTCAGCGATGAAATCCGAATGGCTGAGGAGGTAGCGCGTATCAGCGATGGGAAGCTCGACCTGCAGAGCCATTCCGCCGAGATAATCCAGAATTGCTTTCTGCGTGTCCTTAGATTCCTTGTTAAAAGCGTTCCTTGTGACGGTCCCGCCGTTCGAGCTGTGAAGCCAGTAGTTTTCCTTTTCCGGGAACCGATAGTTCGTGTACATCATGAGCTCATGATTTCCGAGGAGGCAAATGATATTGTCCCGGCTCATGATATCAAGGAGCATGGGGATGCTTTCCGGTCCTCTGTCAATGACATCGCCGACAATATAGAGGAGATCGTCATCCGAGAAGCGAATGTCCTTCAGCATTTTCTGAAAAAGCCCGTACTGGCCGTGGATATCACTGCATGCGTAAATATTCATAAAGATAATCCTTTCTAATGAGCGGAGCATTGGTCGCAATGAACACGCGACCGGTACCAGCGTGGACCGGCCTTATTTATGTAAGACCAGCAAGAGCCGCATAGTTTTTTGCGGAGTTTTGCACATTTTCAATCTCTTCCGCCGTCAGCGGACGTTTCACTTTGGCAGGGCTTCCGAGTATGAGGGAACCCTCCGGAAAACACTTGCCCTGCGTGACCAGAGAGCCGGCGCCTACGATGGAGTTTTTTCCGATTTGAGCTCTGTCCAGAATGATGGATCCCATACCGATGAGAACATTGTCTTCAATCGTGCAGCCGTGGATGATGGCTCCGTGGCCGACTGTGACATTGTCGCCGATTACGGTAGACGTGTTCTTGCTGACATGGACCATGACCAGGTCCTGAATATTGGTATTGCTTCCGATGCAGATAGCTCCCTCGTCGCCTCGAAGGACGGCGTTGTACCAGATACTGCTGCCGGATTTTATGCTGACATCACCGATGATCTGGGCTCCCGGGGCAATAAAAACGTTGGAATCGATATTCATGGGGCAGATGGTTCCTTTCAAAGTCTTAGTTTATTGTATCACATATGTGATATTTTATCAGCCGC
>JAFRCB010000018.1 GCA_017404585.1 Lachnospiraceae bacterium | reverse complement strand
TTGAGCACGCTCCTTATGACGCTCTGCACAGTCTCACTGTCAAGATCGGCAAGACCTGCTTCTGTCGCCTCCTTCATCCCGGAAAAATCATTTAGGCCTCTTCTGAAAGAGGCGGCATAGAGGTTTTCAAAGCTGCTATTGGCATTATAAATCAGCGCGTAAGTTTCACGCAGTCGATGGTGTCTCGCAAATATCTCAGCGAGCGATGTCATCGCCGAATTTCTGTCTGTTCTGACCTGACCGTCACAGACGCCCTCATCCGGGACGCCGCGGTTCACGAGAAAGACCGGAATGCCTGCGTTCCTCGCAGTCAGAGTGTCAGATTTTACGCCCTCACCTGCAATATTATCACAGATGACAGCGCAGGCTTTGTCTGCGACAGCTTCCCCGAAGGCCTCAGACTGTTTTTCCGCCACGCCATCATGCGTTTTTACAATGACATCGTACCCTGCCCGCCGTGCTCCTTTAAGGATTATGTCCTCCATCTGGGCCGACAGACCTGTCTCCGTTGGAATGATCAGGTATATGACCGGTACATTCCGCTTCTCCGGGGCAGCGAGGACTGAACTCTCAACCGCCGTCGCGACAGTGCTGTCTCCCGGAACGCTGTCGGTTACGGCAGATCCGCCCGTTGCCGCCGCACTCTGGGATATGACGGAATCGGCAGGTACACCATTATCGCTCGCGGCGCTTCCGCAGCCGCATACCAGCATTACCGCGGCAACGATGAGGGCCAGTAGGGTCCTTGATTTCTTCATAGTTTCCACTCCCCTTCAAACACTTCTTCTGCCGGTCCGGTCATAAAGACATGGTTGGTATCCCGATCCCACTCGATCAGAAGATCTCCACCGTTAAGGTGAAGTCTGATCGGGCTTTCCCCGAAACCGTTCAGTATCGCAGCGACAGCAGTAGCGCATGCACCGGTCCCGCATGCCCATGTCTCTCCGGAACCTCTCTCCCACACGCGCATTCTTATTTCATGTTCTCCCTGCATAGCGGCAAATTCAGTATTCACACGATCAGGAAAAGCTTCATGATGCTCAAAATGCGGCCCGACACTCTCGATCTGCAGGCTTTCCACATCCTCAGGCGAATCCATGAACACAATGCAGTGCGGATTTCCCATTGAGACACAGGTCACTTTATACGTGTGGCCGAGGACTCTGAGCGGCACGTTCACAGCAGTCCTGCCGAAAACGCCTTCTGCCACCGGTCTTGAACCGGCAATTACTTTTTCAGACATCCTCACGGGAATCATCTCGGGTTCGAGAATTGCCTCTCCCATGTCGACACGGACGTTCTTCACCTTGCCGCTTTCAATCTCGAGAGTAAGGATTTTTACTCCGGAACCTGTCGCGATCCTGACCGTCGTCTTGTCAGTGAGACCGTGATCATAGACATACTTGCCCACGCAGCGGATGCCGTTGCCGCACATTTTTCCCCGGCTGCCGTCCGCATTGTACATATCCATCTCAAAATCCGCAATATCAGACGGCTTGATCAGTATAAGTCCGTCAGAGCCTATGCCGAAATGCCGGTCGCTCACACGGACAGCGACATCCGACGGGTCCTCCACAGTCTCTTTGGTGCAGTCAACGTACACATAATCATTACCGATACCGTGCATCTTTGTAAAATGCATAATGTTCCTCCGTCCTATCACTAACTCCAAAGCTGTCAGAAAGCTTCTTTCTGGCAGCGCGGGATCCGCCGTCTCCGCACCGAATCACCGCGGATAAACTTCAAAAATTATAACATAAAAACCATATATGGCAACACAGAGTTTGAGGCAGACCTTATTTCCTCCGTCCCTTGCAGTAGGAAATAAAGCCGCGCAGTATCTTCTTATCCTCCGCATCCATAAATTTCATGCGGCTGATCTTTCTCTCCGCGCTGTCAAAATGGTCAGCAAGCACACTCTGTGCATAGGCCAGAGCACCTGATTCCTCAAAAATCCTCTGCACCTGCTCAATATCCTTGCTCGTCACATGCTTCTTACCGTAATACTGAAGCAGTTCTTCCGCATATTCGGGCTTCATTGTGCGCACATACATGTAGAGAATCGTCTGCTTGTACTCGGCAACGTCCGATCCCACATCTTTCCCGAGGATCTCCGGATCTGCAAATACTCCCAGAATGTCATCCATGATCTGATATGCGATACCTATATCGCGAGCACACCTGTCAAGGGCAGCCATCTCATTTGCCTCCGCGCCTCCCAGGATCATCCCGAGATGAAGCGGACCGATTACCGAGTATCCGGCTGTCTTCAGGAAGTAAATATCATAAATGGACTTTTCAAGGAGTTTTGCTCTCTCATCCTCCCCTATACCCGGATCCTGGATCTCGTAGGGCAGGACCACATCGAGAAGTTCGCCTCTGATCGTCTGAATGACAATATCGTCAAAATACGAGATCAGCCGTCCCAGGGCAGGCTCGGTTTCGTAGGAGTCGGCCAAAAGTTTATTTGCATTATAAATACCGATGTCACCGACACATATCCCGACAGACTTCGCAATTTCCTGAGGCTTTTCAATACCCGATACCATCCTGATATCGCGAACGTCAAGCCGGTGTTCATAGCGCCTGTGGACTGTGATTTTTCCTCTCCTCTGGGCAGCGTTGTCGATGATGTCATCGTGGATAAGTACGCCCGTCTGGAACATTTCAAATGTCTGTGCAAGCTCATCGCTGACTGAGAGATCAATATCAAAAGCTCCGCGGGCATGGCGAGCAATCTGATAGCCGAACACAACGAGCATTCCGCGCAGCATTTTCCCGCCCTCATTGAGATCCGCGAGATCCTCCATGAACGGGCGGATGATCGGATTATCATCCTTTTTGAGAGTTTTGTTGTAGGCTTTTGTCTTCTTTTCGAGTCTCGCAAAGGTCTCCCCGTAGAACTGCCTGAAGGCTTCCAGATTTTTGTCTTTTCTCATCACTTATTTTCCTTTGTTGATCTTGATAGTCTCATAATAGTCGAGTGCCGCCTTCATGTCTGCTTTTGAAAAATCCGGCCACAGCACATCCGTGAACCATATCTCCGAATAGACAGTCTGCCACGGGAAAAAGTTGGACAGTCTGCGGTTGCCGCCGGTCCTGATGACCAGATCTATATCCGGGACTCCGGCAGTATCAAGATAGTTCTCAAACTCTTTCTCAGTGAGATTTTCCGGATCGACCTCTCCGCGAGCGGCTTTCTTCGCGTACGCTTTGATCGCGCGAACGATTTCATCTCTGCCGCCATAGGAAATGGCAATCTGAACAACAAGGTTGCTGCAGTGTGCTGTCATGCTCTCCGCCTTGCGCACTGTCTCCATGGATTCAGCATCCAGTCTCGACAGGTCACCGATGACCTTGATCCGGATATCCCTGCTTATGCAGGTATCAATCTCATCCCTGAAGAATTTTCCCATCAGGTTGAAAAGGCTGGATACCTCCTCACGACTCCTCTCCCAGTTCTCCGTTGAGAACGCATAGACCGTGAGGTAGGGGATTCCTTCATCCTGACACCATGTACACGTGTCCATAAATGCGTCCAGTCCTTTCTCATGGCCACGCATAACGGATTTGAACATATGCTTTTTCGCCCACCTGCGGTTCCCGTCCATGATGACCCCCAGGTGTCTCACTTTGTTTTCAGCCATAAGTCTCTCCTTTCATTAATCTGTCTGCTTAAGCAATTGCAGAACTCTGTTTCAGAGAATCTGCACTAATAATTCAGATAATACGCACAAGTCTTAGAACTCAGTGAAAAATTCCTCCATGGCAGCTACGTATTTGTCCGTATCCTTCAGGAAGGACATTGCGTGAGTTGCCTCCTCTACGAGGCAGATCTTTTTGGGTGCACTGCAGGCCTCATAGTTGCGTACGCTCATATGCGGAGGAACGAATTTATCCCAGGTGCCGTGGACGAACAGGATCGGGATTTTCGCGTTCTTCAGGATATCCGGAGCATCCTTCTCTTTCAGATCTATGCCCGCCAGCCATCTGGCATACCTGTTGACCAGATGCATGAGCGGAATCGTTGTTCCGTTCATATAGGTTTTCGAAACATGAACGGCGATGTCGTACGGGTTGGTAAATCCGCAGTCACAGATAATGCCCTTCACATTGTCCGGCAGATTCTCACCCTCTGCCATAGCGACTGTCGCCCCGCCCATGGAGACGCCGTGCAGGTAGAGCGGCAGCTCACTGCCCGCCTTTTCATTCATGAAAGCACACCAGAGGGCGAGATCCTCGCTCTCCCTGATTCCCATCGTTATGTACTTTCCTCCACTTCTTCTATGGGCTCTCTGCTCAATCATGAGCACGTTGGAGTCTCTGTGATAATATCTCAGGATTCCGGCGAAATCCTTATATCCTGTGCTGTGATAGCCGTGGACGAGGATCACGTTCCTCACGGCCTCCTCCTCAGCCGGTAAGAAGCTCCCCATGAGGCGAAGTCCGTCTCCCGAGGTTATGCTCACATCTGAAAAATTCTGCGCCTCGTTCCAGTGGATCTCCTCAAGATAGCGATCCTGCAGTTCGGGCGTGGTGTATTCCTTGTCTCCGGGCGGGTCATCATCGTAGGTCCCGTGGCGAAGAAGAAATCCCTTGAAAACATTGTATGCTGCCGCGATCGACCCTCCCGCGATCATTGCGGCGGCGCCGGCGGTGATGCTTCCAATAATTCTGTAACTCATGGTTCCGTCATCCTTTCACGTCATTTTTATTCATATGTCTTATTCTGAGACGACATG
>JAFRCB010000171.1 GCA_017404585.1 Lachnospiraceae bacterium | reverse complement strand
CTATCCCAAAACATCCTGTTACCTCCTGATGAAGCCAGGTACCATCATCGACGCAAAAAGCAAGACAACAGTATCATTCCTGTTCCCATATTCATTGATAAACATAGGTCCTCCACTGTGTTAGTCGTTATTAACCATGGGGCAAAAAGAATTACTTCCGCATATTCTCATCGGCGTTACTGCCAGAAGAAGACCGCTTTGCCTTCACCCCCGGAGTAAGACGCTTCGGCTTTATTGCATTATCCGGAACTGCCCAGGCATGTCCGAAGCGTTCGCAGCCCGGTATCCTTCCTTCCAGTATGTACTGATTCACCCAACGTACAGAGACGCCCCATTTATCGGCTGTCTGCTGAACTGATAGATATCCTTTCAATCTGTACCTCTCTCTGTTCAAGTCTCGCGAAAATACCATGACGAAAAAGCAGGTTAGCATTATCTAACCGCCAATTAATTATATTCCATGAGGGGAATGAAATCAAGGGGAAATCGCTGACAAAATGCGTGAAGTGAATGGTTGAAGTGAATGAATGCCGAATTGAACAATGATGACCGTCGCCCCCGCTCAGAAAAAATGGCTGCCGCATAACGCGACAGCCACGTAATAACGCAAAAAAAGAAGCGCGAGACGGTGCTGCGTGCCTGTGGCACGCGTTTAGCACCGACCGGAGCGGAGCGGAGACCGCTGCGTGCCAGTGGCACGCGATTAACGCCGACCGGAGCGGAGCAGGGCGCTGGGCGCCAGTGGCGCCCGTGTAGCGCCAACCCGCGAGCGGGCCCGATCCCCGTTCCTAAAAAAAGTGGGTAGTATGCGGCAAGCCGCCATACTACCCACCCGGCGTCACCGCCTCCATCTCGCATTTCATGCTCGATGTCGGGCGGTCGCCAAAGTGCCTTCATCTCGTGCAAGCACGAATCAGGCACCTTGGCTTGTCGCCTACGCAAAAAAAGAAGCGCGAGACGGGGCGCAGGACGTCCAGTGGACGTCCGCTTTGCACCGACCGGAGCGGAGCGGAGACCGAACCCGCGAGCAGGTTCCATCCCCGTCATATAAAAAAACGCAAAAAAAGAAGCGCGAGACGGGGATCGAACCCGCGACCCCCACCTTGGCAAGGTGGTGCTCCACCGCTGAGCCACTCGCGCATCTGTCAGCACCGCTGACATTGATTACTATACACTATTTAAGGACATGTGTCAAACGTCTTTCTAAAGTTTTTCGATTTGTCCTTATTTTTTGTATTGTATGTACATCTTCACAAATATAACGACTTTTCTCCCGATCACTCCGCCTTTATCAGCGCCGACAGCACATACTGACTGCTCCTGAAATTCTTCTGGCTGATATTCTCAAGCCTGATCAGGTCGACGTCGAGCCACTGCTCCTCCGCTGTCACGAGGACATGCGCGAACAGGCACCCGAAACTGAACTCATCCCACTTGCCGAACCGGTCAATATCCCGCTTCTTGGAGAAGAAATGAATCCTGCTCTTCATAATCACGAACCGCCAGGGCTGTGAATTCATCGCCGACGGGGCAAGGCGTGCGGCCTCCATGACATCCTGTGTCCAATGGCGCGGCTCCTCCTTGAAAATGCACAGCTCGTGCATAGGTATTCTCTTCGCTTCGGTCGCGCGGCGCGTCAGCGCACCGGCACTCTTTCCGAATGCCATGATGATGACAGGTTCAAGATCATCGCGCTTCTGTCTGTAGCTTACACCTCCGAGGAAACAGCTCCCGAGCCCCAGCGTGAGCATGTAGAGACTGAGCTGCTCCATAATACAGCCCGCATTCATCATAAAGCGGTCTTTCTTTTCGGAATATATAGTCAAATAATACGGCGCACGCACTCCGAAAAATCCTTTTGGCGCATGCTTTCCATCTGTGTTGTCGGTAATGCCGATTTCTGTCCGAATACCCGGAAACAACGAGGGCGCCTCCTCATAAAAAGCGCCAATCGCGGCAAGCTTGGAAGCTTCCACCGGCTCCATCAGATATTTCCGTGTTGATTTTCTCTGGAAAATAGCTTCATAAAGATTCATGCGATTAAGTTTACAGCAAGTTTTGGTGAATTTCAACCTAACATTTACAATTTGGCCATTGATTGCCGAACAGAACAAAGATGGCAGCCACTTCTTCATCGAATTAACGGGGTAAAGTACAGATTTTTATTTGACATCAGAATTCTGAGGACTATAATGGTAAATGTTTATATTTATTGTTTAATTAATCCGCTCTCACAATTCACTGCGGATATTAAAGCAAAACTATTTTATGAAAAATTGATGGGAGGTAGACAATGGCAAAGCAGAACATTGACTGGGGCAGTCTCGGCTTCGGTTACATTGCTACAGACAAGCGTTATGTTTCAAATTTCAAGGATGGCGCATGGGACGAAGGCGGTCTCATCGACGATCCGATGGTACAGATCACCGAGTGCGCAGGCGTTCTCCAGTATTCCCAGTCCGTATTCGAAGGACTGAAGGCATATGAGACAGAGGACGGCCACATCGTGTGCTTCCGCCCGGACCTCAACGCATCCCGCATGGCTGACTCAGCAAGACGCCTTGAGATGCCGCCGTTCCCGGAAGACCGCTTCGTAGAAGCAGTCAAAGAAGTTGTAGCTGCAAATGAATCCTGGGTCCCGCCCTACGGCTCCGGTGCTACACTGTATCTTCGCCCGTATATGTTCGGTTCTGACGCTGTCATCGGCGTCAAGCCTTCAAATGAGTATCAGTTCCGCATCTTCTGCACACCGGTAGGCCCGTACTTCAAGGGCGGCGCAAAGCCGATCACACTTAAGATTGCCGACTATGACCGTGCAGCACCACGCGGAACAGGCCACATCAAGGCCGGTCTCAACTACGCTATGAGCCTTCACGCAATCGTAGAAGCTCACAAGCAGGGATTTGCCGAGAACCTGTATCCGGATTCAAGGACACGCACGAAGGTCGAGGAGACCGGCGGCGCCAACATCATCTTCATCAAGGGCAACAAGTTCGTCACAGTTGGTTCCCCGACAATTCTTCCGTCCATCACAAGACGCTCTCTTGAGTATGTTGCAGAGCATTATCTCGGCCTCGAAGTCGAGGAGCGCGACGTTCCGCTCACAGAGCTCAGCGAGTTCGAAGAGTGCGGTCTCTGCGGCACAGCTGCAGTCATCTCCCCGGTCGGCAAGATCGTGGACGGCGACGAGGT
>JAFRCB010000017.1 GCA_017404585.1 Lachnospiraceae bacterium | reverse complement strand
TGATTATAAATACTGCTGCGTGTTTACATCGATGATGCCGCGCGTAGTGAGTCTCAGCTCCGGGATGACCGGCAGAGACATGAAGCTCAGAGTCATGAATGGGTCAATGCCGTGGGAGACGCCCAGCTTATAGGCAGCATCTTTCGCGTTCTCCAGATCATCATTGACCTCGGTCAGCTTGCGGTCGCTCATGAGACCGGCGATCTCGAGTACAACGTCAGCGACCGGCTTATTGTCAGCGACGACTGTGATGCCGCCGTGAATATCGACGATCCTGTTGACGGCAAGGGCAATATCCTCCTCATTGGTTCCTACAGCTATGATATTGTGGGAATCGTGGGAGAAGCTGGTGGCCACTGCACCCTTTTTGAGCCCATAACCCTTGATATAACCAATTCCGATGTGTCTTGTGTTCCTGTGGCGTTCAATGACACAGATCTTCAGAATATCTTTCTCTGTGTCGACGCGGTCCGCGTAGCCCTCGTCTGTCGTGATAATCTCACCGGGGACCATTCCTATGACGCCTCGAGGCCGTTTATCCATAAAATCTTTGGCACTGAGTTTCCCGCCGACATGGAAAGTGTTCATGGCGCTTTCCTTCAGGAAGGAGTCGATCTTCGGCTCTGGGAACGGGAGCACCTCTCCGTCAGCGTAGCGCAGTACACCGCGCTTATATACGCTGTGAATTTTGAAACTTTCCAGATCGTCGACGACAACGAAGTCAGCCAGATAACCGGGCGCGATCGCCCCCTTGTTATTCAGCAGGAAATAGCGGGCTGCATTGTGGCTGGCTGTCTTTACCGCTATGATCGGATCGACTCCCTGAGCTATAGCTCTGCGGATATGGAAGTCCATGTGGCCGATTTCCAGCAGATCGTTCGGATGTTTGTCGTCTGTCGCGAACATGCACCTTGAATAGTATTTGGGTACAAGGAGAGGAATCAGCTTGTCAAGATTGTGGGCAGCTGTGCCGTCGCGGATCATGATGAACTGGCCTTTGCGAAGTTTTTCCATTGCCTCTTCAATCTCCGCGCACTCGTGGTCGGAGTATACACCTGCCGCTATGTATGCATTCAGATCACAGCCCGTAAGGCCGGGAGCATGGCCGTCTATCTTTTTGTGATGGGACTGGGAGCCTGCAATTTTTTCCAGACAGTTGGAATCGCCGTTGATGATTCCGATATAATTCATCATTTCAGCGAGCCCCAGTACCCGGGGATGATCGTAGAAGGAATCAATAGCCCTGTAATCTAGATTAGCCCCTGCCTCATCCACCGGACTTGCAGGGACACAGGACGGGAGCATAAAATGTACGTCGACCGGGAGGCCTTCTGTTGCCTCCAACATGTATTCGATGCCGTCGGTGCCCATGACATTTGCAATTTCGTGAGGATCTGTTATGACTGTGGTCGTGCCGTGGGGCAGGACCGCCTTGGCGAATTCATAAGGTGACACAAGTGAGCTTTCGAGATGAATGTGCGCGTCGAGAAGTCCGGGCGTGATGATTTTCCCGGACATGTCGATCTCGTTCGGACCGCTGTAGGTTCCCATGCCGACGAACAGACCGTCCGCTATGGCGATATCGCCCGTGCACAGTTCGTTCGAGAACACATTCAGATACGTCGCGTTCTTAAGAACAAGATCCGGGGGGATCCTCCCGGCGGCGACTGCAACTATGTGCTGTTTTCGCTGTACTTTTCGGTTGATTTTAGCTGAGTAACTCTCTGTGTAGGTAGGCATAATGATTCTCCTTTCTGCGTGCGCAGTTACAGGCAGTCAGTGCTTCCCGTATATTCGTTTAAATCGGACAGATTTTCGGCAGGTCTTATAGTACATACTTTCAGTAAATAATGCCTGATGTATATTCCGAACTGTTTATCTTGCAAATAAATATATCACTTTAAGACCGGAATATCAATAAAATGCCGTTTAAATGAGTAAAATGTCAGAAAATAAAGTGGGCGGACCGGCAATGCTTTTCCGACGAAAACGGATGCTTTGCGCCGGAGCCGAACAGTAAGTACAGCCTGTCTGAACCGCCATATTATGACACAGAGCTGCATCTGCATCGTGATTTGACGAATTAACGCATGAAAATACTCGATTTGCAGGAGGTTCTGTAGTACAATGTTACGGGAACTGCTGCGTATCCTCGCGTGCCTAAGCATTCGAAACAATGCTCCGGTGGAGCATTGTGCAGCTGAGATAACTTGAGGCTGATAAATCGACCTTTGCCGGACAGTATAGACTTGGTCTTGAGAAATAGCTTTAAAGGAGATAATTATGAATATTCGTGAAGAAGCCCATAAAATGAAGCTCACATCCCCGTTCCTTGCGGCGACGACAGGAGAGCAGAGGAACGCTGCCCTGGCAGCCATGGCCGAAGCTCTGTGTGCCCACAGGGATGAGATTTTTGCCGCCAATAAGATCGATCTTGCAAATGCGGAAAAGAACAATATTCAGGGAGCCGTCATTAAGCGGCTTAAATTTGACGAGGGAAAACTCCAGTCTGTCATTGACGGTATAAAACAGCTGATCTCGCTGCCGGATCCGATCGGCAGAAAGCAGATCATGAGAGAGATGGATGAGGGACTTGTGCTCACACGGGTAAGCTGCCCCATCGGTGTGATCGGTGTAATTTTTGAAGCCAGGCCGGATGCGCTCGTGCAGATATCATCGCTTCTTATTAAGAGCGGCAACTGTGCAATCTTAAAAGGCGGCAAAGAGACAGCCGAGACGAACCGTGCTCTGTTCTCCATCATTTATAAGAGCGTTGTGGAGGCCGGTCTGCCGGAAGGATGCCTGCTTCAGGCAGAGCAGCACAATGAGATCAGTGAGCTTCTCATGTGCGACAGAGACGTGGATCTTCTGATTCCGCGCGGCTCGAACGCATTTGTAAGATATATCATGGACAATACGAAGATACCGGTCATGGGCCATGCCGACGGTATCTGCCATATTTACGCGGACAAGGATTGTGACATAACTAAGGCGCTTCCGATCATCGTGGATGCCAAGTGCCAGTACACGGCGGCCTGCAATGCGGTAGAAACGCTTCTGGTTGACCGGTCAATTGCCGGCACATTCCTCCCTGAGGTCAGGAAAGCTCTGGAAGAAGCAGGTGTAAAGATCCGGGGGACTAAAGAAGTGTCGGAGATAATCCCCTGCGAGATTATGGGCGAGGACGATTTCCGTACAGAATATCTGGAACTCATCATCTCCGTGAAGCTTGTGGACGGCGTGAAGGAGGCTGTGGATCACATCAACCGGTTCGGGTCCCACCACACTGACGCCATTCTCACAGAGAATCCGGAGACAGCAGAGTACTTCATGCAGATGGTCGATTCAGCCGGAGTTTACCAGAACTGTTCTACTCGTTTCGCGGACGGGTTCCGCTACGGATTCGGCGCTGAGGTCGGTATCTCAACAAGCAAGATCCATGCTCGCGGTCCCGTCGGTCTTGAAGGGCTTATGACCTATAAGTACAGGATCAACGGATGCGGCCAGATCGTCGGTGATTACGCAGAGGGAAGATCCCAGTTCCACTTTAAAGACCTGATCTGAGGGATTCTATTACAGAGAGGAACCCCCGGTCGAAGGCCTGCGGGTACATGAAGGAGCGGTCCTTATCAGCAAAGCGGACTGTGATGAGCCCCTTGTCGTTATCGACAGAGGTGATATAGCCCCTTCCGAAATTGCGATGCATTACGACCAGCCCCAGCACGGGATCAGAAGGCGCTCCTTCCGGCTCTCCGGCTGCCTTCCTGGCGGCGATTTCTTCCTCAAGCTTACGATTAAGCTCTGCCCTTCGGCGCTGTTCCTCCTCCTTTTCGAGAGCAGTCTTCATCTGCTTCATGAAAGGTGACTCCTTGCCGGAGCAGAGAACATAGAGCGCGTTTTTGGCCCGAGTCATAGCCACATAGAGAAGACGGCGTTCCTCCTCGACCAGGACCATGGACTCGAGAGTGTTCTTGTGAGGGACGATATCCTCGTTTACGTCTATGACGAATACGGTGTCCCACTCGAGACCTTTAGCCTTGTGCATCGTAGTGATCCGCACTCCGGCCCGGTCTTTTCTGCGCGATGCCTCCCGGATGTGAATGCTCTCGGACCTTGCGTGGCGGAGCCATTCTTCGATCGTGTCAAAGGCGGAGGCCTCTTTCCTGAGAGAGTCAAATTCTTCTTTTGTCTCTTTCTCATCAAAGTTCCGGAACCTGGCATAGGAGAGTACGTATTCATCGTAATCGATGCCGAGCGGGTCGGCCAGTTTCTCGAAGACCCTGTCAGGATGATCTGACATAGTCAGCGTCCCCGGTCCGAAATTCCTCATCCATGTTCTAATGTTTTTTTCCGCAGCCTGGTATTTCCAGGCTGCGTCTTTTTTCAGATAGCCGGCAGCCGCAAGCAGACTTTTTGCGGTGTATTCGCATGATGC
>JAFRCB010000170.1 GCA_017404585.1 Lachnospiraceae bacterium | reverse complement strand
CCACTAACAAAACATGAGAATTGTAATAAAATATTACAATTCTCATGTTTTGTAAGAATTATGTGGCTGAAAGAAGTATACGGCACTTTAGGTGAAAGGTCGGAAGCTGCAGCCGGGGCTGCTTTTTGTGCGCAATTATTGCGCGGATTCATGACGATCCGGTCTGCTGAAATAGATATCTCTGAGTGACTGCGGCATCGTGTTGAACATCATCTGTATTACGGTCTCCGCGGGGGTCGTATTATCGTTCAGGATCCATTCTCTGGACATCCACACCGCACCGTAACAGTACATGCGGATGCTGTAGCGAAGTTGTTCATCCAGTGTATCTGTTCCGAGAATTTTTCTGGCCGTTCCGGAATACTGTTCCACGAAATAATCGTGCATATACATCCACAGTTCGTTCTGTGACTTATCTTCGTAAGCCCGCTTATAAAAGAGATATTCCTGTTTCATACTTCGGATATTGTCAGCGGCGGAATTCACATCAATGACATCGAGATCAAGTGTGTTATGGACAAATATCCATGCTACCAGGTCGTATTTGTCCCTGAAATGATAGTAAAATGTCGGCCTTTCGATCTGCGCTTCCCGGCATATTTCAGTCACCCGGATCTTATCGAGTGATTTTTTAGCCATTAAAGACTTCATCTTATCGGCGATCCAAAGTTTGGTGCGGTCGCTCATACCGGCTCTCCTCACTAAAGTGCACTTAAGGGGTCACCTCATTATTATACGTCCGGAAGAAGGATAAGGCAACGCAGCGCTTTTACGGCTCGCACGGATAGATTGACAGACGAAAGAATCAAATATAAAGTAAATAAAGATACAGGAAAGTAAAAGAAAGTAACTGATAGTAATAAAAATCTTCATTGCCCTTTCAGGGAGTTTTTTACTGAGCCAGCTGTAATTTGCGTAACACATGGATTTATAAGGAAAAGATAATGAAAATATATCTGATCGGTGCCGGCTGTGGCAGCATGGGCACACAGACACTTTGCGCAACTGAAAAACTGGAGATCTGTGACCTGATCATCGGAGCTAAGCGTCTCGTGGAAGGTCTGCCGGGGCGGTATGAGGGCAAATGCATATCCGCCCACAAACCTGACATCATCGCGCAGATTCTCAGGGACGCTGAAAAGACCGGTGTTGATGGTGAGGTACTGACCGGTTCGGACGCAAAAGAAAAAAATGTAGCACTTCTGCTGAGCGGAGACAGCGGCTTTTATTCCGGCACCGCAAGGCTCATCAGGATGATCGAGGAGCTGAGGGCGGAGAATCCGGACAGAAAATATGAGACAGAAATTCTGCCGGGGATATCATCCCTGCAGTACTTTGCGGCAAAAATCGGGAGGCCGTGGCAGGATTTTCGCCTGGTTTCCGCCCACGGGCATGACTGCGACGCAGTGTATGAGGTCATGCAGGGAAAGGATGTGTTTTTCCTGACAGGGGGAAAATATACGCCTGCTCAAATCGCGGAGGATCTGTGCCGGGCGGGACTTGGGAGCCTCCCAATGATCGTAGGCCAAAACCTCTCTTATGGGGATGCGGAAAAGATTTCCAGGGGGAAGGCGGAGGAATTTGCGGGGAGGACATTTGCTCAGATGTCTGTCGTGCTTTGTGAGGCTGCGCCTTGCTATGAGGGTCCGCGGTATGGCATTTCGGATGACGCGTTTATCCGGGGTAACGTGCCGATGACCAAGATGGAAGTGCGCGCTGTTCTGCTCGCGAAAATGGGCACCCGGCCGGGAGACATCGTATGGGATGTCGGAGCGGGAACGGGCAGTGTGAGCGTGGAGCTCTCCCGCACGGCAAGACGCGTGTACGCGATCGAGTGTCTCCCCGAGGCATGCGACCTGCTCAGGAAAAACCGGGAGCATTTTTGCGCATGGAATCTAGAGGTCATCTGCGGGACGGCACCGGAGGCGCTCGTGGAGCTTCCCACGCCGGATCGGATTTTTATCGGCGGGAGCCGCGGAAATCTTGAGGAGATCATCCGGGCAGCAGTGAAGAAAAATCCGGATGTTAGGATCTGCCTGACAGCTGTTACGTTGGAGACTCTCACGGAGGCCGGACGAGTCCTTTCCTCCCTCGGACGCGAGGCGGACATATCTCTGATTTCTGTGAGCCGCGCGGAGGCGGTCGGAAGTGTTCATATGATGAAGTCCCTGAATCCGGTGTATGTGATCTGCGGGTGAGATATGGCGGAGATGCGTGCTTCTGCCAATAGACTTCGCATGGTATTTTCGTCCGCTCCGGTAGGATATGGCGGTGATGCGCTCTTCAGTCTCCGGCAGGAAAAGATCTGGGTTATCAACGGGTGTAAAAATGCGTAGTGTTATGATTGCCGCCATGGGCAGCGGGAGCGGAAAGACGATCGTCACCGCGGGGCTTCTCATGGCCTTAAAAAAACGAAATATCGCGGTGAGGTCTTTCAAATGCGGCCCCGACTACATCGATCCCATGTTCCACACTCGGGTCCTTGGTGTGCCGTGCCGCAATCTGGACCTTTTTCTGCTGGGACAGAGAGGCGTTCTGCGAGAATTCTCCGGAAAAGAAGGTGCAGATATCCTTCAGGAAACATCAGGAGACTTCGATGATTTCGCTTTCGGTTTAAAAGGAAGAAATCAGGAGTCGGCTGTGCAGGGGTCGGAGAGTTCTTCGGGTATCGGCAAATCAGAACAGCCTTTGGCGGTCATCGAGGGTGCGATGGGCTTCTATGACGGCATCGGCGGGACAACGGAGGCCAGCGCTTACGAGGTCGCAAAGCTGCTTAGAACGCCGGTCATTCTGGTCGTAAAGCCGCGAGGGCAGAGCGCCACGCTGGCTGCCGAGATCTGCGGGCTTATGAATTTCCGACCGGAGAATCACATCACCGGAGTTATTCTGAATGAGTGCAGCGCAGCTCTTTTTGATCATCTGCGACTGATCATTGAGAGGGAGTGCGGGATTCCGGTCTTCGGATATCTGCCGAGAATGGAGGAAGCCAAGGTGGAAAGCCGCCACCTGGGACTTCTGATGGCGGATGAGATACCTGAATTCAGAAGCAGATTTGAGGCTATTGCGGCGCGCATGGAGGAGACGGTGGAAATTGACCAGATCCTTGCGTGCATGAATTCTGTGGAAAGCGTGACAGGTCAGGAAAATGTATTCGGTGAGGAAATAGTTTGGATAAAGATGCATGGCGCGGATGTGGCTTCAGAAAGTCTGGCAGGGA
Source organism: Lachnospiraceae bacterium (assembly GCA_017404585.1). Classification (GTDB taxonomy): domain Bacteria; phylum Bacillota; class Clostridia; order Lachnospirales; family Lachnospiraceae; genus Chordicoccus. The sequence continues at coordinate 8,250 of JAFRCB010000170.1, read as the reverse complement.
ATGTAGCTGTGTCTGACATAGATGACACTGAAGAGCAAGGATTAGGGGCAGCAATACTGAACGCAAACGAGACCGAATTCAGCGACAGTGACCGCAAAATTTCCCGGAGAATATGCCGCATCGCTGTCGCCCACGACGAAGCATTTTCCTTCTACTATGAGTCATCTCTCGACGCGCTGCGTCGGGCAGGCGCGGAGCTCTTGCCCTTTAGTCCGCTGCGTGACCACTGTCTGCCCGCGGAAATTAGCGGGCTCTATCTCGGAGGCGGCTATCCTGAAAACTATGCGGCGGAGCTCTTCGCCAATAAGGAGATGCTGCGCGATGTACGTGAGGCGATAGAGAAAGGTCTGCCGACGGTGGCTGAGTGCGGGGGCTTTATGTATTTGCAGGAAAAACTGGAAGGATCAGATGGACACGTCTATCCGATGGTCGGTGCGCTGACCGGTGAGTCGGTACGGACGCCGCGCCTTGTGCGGTTCGGCTATGTGACCCTGACTGCGGAGGCTGACAGCCTGCTGTTTCGGGCAAGCGAGCCGGTTCCGGCCCATGAGTTCCACCACTGGGACAGCACAGAGTGCGGGGACGGTCTCACAGCCCGCAAGTATGATGGCAGAAATTGGAAATGCTGCGTGGTGAACGATCGCTTGTATGCGGGGTATCCTCACCTTGAGCTTGGCGGGGATGTGCCGCTGGCGGAGCGGTTCGTACGAGCGTGCCGGGAGTATGCAGATAAGATACAGGAAAGGCTGAAATAAGTGTTAAATCTTGTGATCGGTGCCGCGGCGAGCGGCAAGAGCGAATATGCAGAGGACATCGTGATGTCCCTGCCTGGAGAGAAAATCTATATAGCGACTATGGAGCCCTTCGGCGCAGAGGCAGAGGAGCGGATTGCAAGGCACCGGGCTCTCCGCGCGGGAAAAGGCTTCTCAACGGTAGAGCGGTCCCGGGATCTGACTGGTCTGACCCCGGAGGCGGATTGGAACGTGCTGATCGAGGACCTGCCCAATCTTGCGGCAAATGAATTATTCAGCCCCGAGGGCGGCGGAGCTGCTGCTGTGCTTTCCGGGGTGGATAGGATTTGCAAAACCGCATCCAGCGTGACGATCGTGACGGGCGACCTCTTCTCGGACGGGGGTACATATGATGTCGGGACGCGTGAGTCTATGGAGATGCTCGCAGACCTTCACATGAAAATTGCGGAGAAGGCGGATAACGTGGTGGAGGTCGTATGCGGAATACCGTGTGCGGTGAAAGGAGAGCTGCCGGTGAACACTGTCAGATATGAGACTGCGGAGCATGAGGCTCTGAAGTGTGCAGAAGTAAATGTGAAAGAAATGATTGCTCAGGACAGGCTGCATGTATATGTGACAGGCCCCATGGCTTCCGGAAAGAGAGACTATGTGCTGAATACTTTGGAAATGCCGGAGGCTGAAGCCGCTTTCGAAGTGCAGGAGCTCCTTCGGGAGAGACCTGATTTAGACGTGGCTGAGCTGGTTGAAAAACTATCCGGCTGTCATGCGATTACGCAGACAGAAGTGGGCGCGGGCGTGATCCCGCTGTCCGCAGCGGAACGCGAATGGCGGGAGAAAGCTGGCCGGCTCGCGTGCCTTTTGGCATCGCGGGCGGATATCGTGGTGCGCATGGTGTGCGGGGTGCCGATCAGAATCAAGAAACCAGCAGTCGATTTTGTAAAATAACATACATATACAGTGCACTACGAGGGTTGAATCATATACCAAAGGCAGTCACACTAGCTCACCTTTAAATAAATCCGCTGACAGGTTACTGAAAATAGCCTGCTTAAAAGCAGTCACCTTTATTAATTTTGATAATTGGTGATGGTAAGGCTACTTATACCCAGATTTAAACTGGCAGTAGCTCAAACGAGATTTCTCTGAACGCTACTGCCCCCTATGATACTTGGGCAGTCATGAAGCGACGTTTTGAACTAAGATGACTGAAAGCCTGCATTCAAATTTTCAGTTGATAAAAGTTGATTTGATTGAAATCTACTGCCCGCTATACTCCCCGGGCAGTCATGAAGCGATGTTTTGAACTAAGAAGACTGAAAGCCTGCATTCTTATTTTCAGTCGATAAAAGTTGATTTCATTGTAAGCGACTGCCCTCTACATCGCTCAGCAGTCGAAACCGCGGGCGTAAGAAGAAAATGACCGCCACAAGTCAACAAATCAGGGCTGCAGTTCAAACCTGAATTGCAGCCCTGTTTTCATACTGCTCTAATTGAACTTGCGCTGACGGATCGAGTCAGCGCGCTCTATGATCTTTTCTGCCCACTCATCGTCCGGGGCATCCAGCTCGAACACTTCGAAGCCGTAGGTCCTGCCGTACGAGGCGACGACCGACTCGTCATCGACATGCAGCGTGATCTGATAGAAGCTCGGAAGTTTGGTGGGCATCGGGTAAGGGTGACTGCCCTGGACCTCATTTTCATGCCTCTGCCCGTTGACAATGCCGTCAAAGCGGACGCAGATTAGCCGGCGGGGATCAACACGGGTGTCAGCGCATGGATTCATTTGTATTAGCCCCGTCTGGCGGCATATCGTATATAAATATAGAGAGAATATGACGATGTTTTTAAAGTAAAACAGTCGCAGATCTCTATTAAAACAGGAAAAAATAAAGAAAGATATAAAAGAAGGACTGGCACTGATCTGTGCCGGAAAGGAGAAAAATGGCAGCACTCAGAGATATGTTCGATTTTCAGCGGTTTTCAGGTAATGAGAAACTTTGCAGTATGATCCGTCGCGCGGAGGAGCACAGCGGATCAAGGCTCAGCTTTGAGGATCTGGAATTCGTAAACGCGGCGGGAACACCGGACATGCTTCATAAGAAAAACAACGATTTGCAGTAAAACCTCGCTCTTTACTTTCGTTCTTTACTTTCGTGGTCAAAACGCATAAAATATAGAAAGAATAATTGTACCCCGGCTGTTTTCATTCGTATAAACGATAGAGGGACCAGGCTTACTTGTGTCAGAATACTATAAGGGGCACGATTTGGTTCAAATGTGCCGGAAAGGATATATGATGGCATCTTTAAAAGACTTATTTGATTATCAGAAGTTTGCGGGAAACTCCCGGCTCGAGGCAATGATTAAAGATACTGAGAGCCGCTACGGTTCAAAGCTCAGTATTGATGATCTTGAACTTGTAAGCGCCGCGGGAACCCCGGACCAGATCCAGCAGCAGAAAGAGCTGCTGAAACACAAGAAGGACCACGTATGAAGAATACACAGACCTATGAAGAGGTTTATAAGGTGTATTATCCCAAGGTAATGGGGTATATGCATTCCAAAATCTCGAGCAGCTATGACGCGGAGGATCTTGCATCCACGGTCTTCATAAAAGTTTATGAGAAATTTGAGACCTTTGATCAGTCAAAGGCCTCTATTTCCACGTGGATTTATACTGTCACGCGAAACACCGTGATTGATTATTTCCGCGTGAGGAAAGTGCATGAAGAGATCGGAGAGGAAGATATCGTTGAGGATGACACCTATCAGGGAATTCTGGACGCGGAGTCCCTGGAGGAACTGGCCGATGCCCTTGAAAAACTCCCCGAGAGAGAGAGGGATATCATCATTCTTCACTATTACAGCGGCATGCAGCTGAAAGAAATCGCGCCGAAGCTGAACATGTCTTACAGCAATTGCAAGCTCGTGCACAATAAAGCCCTCATGCGTCTTCGTCAGTACATGACCTTTGACTGAACGTCATAAGTATGTGAACATTTAGATGCAAATAGCTACCAGAGCCGGAAAGATCTGATGATCTGATCCGGCATTTTTATCTCAGTGGCTGAATCCCCCCGCGTAGGGCCTCGCGGGCGAGACTTGAACTTAGTAAAAGATGCAGGGAGGACAGGTGTGCATATAACTACGATGATTTTGATCGCGTTCATACTGGATCTTTTTTTCGGAGATCCGGAATGGTTCCCGCACCCGGTCGTGCTGATGGGAAAGGCGATCACATTTCTCGAGAGACAGCTTCGAGATATTTTTCCGGCGAACCCGGAAGGTGAGCGGGCCGCCGGAAGGGTGATGGCTTTCATTTTGCCGGTCACCACGTATGCGGCTGCCTGGATCCTGCTTAAAAGACTTTCCATTGTCAGCCCGGTGACTGCCTGGGCTGTCAACATTTTTTTTGCTATCAGGTTTTGGCTGTGCGGAGCATGCTGCGTGAATCGAGAAATGTGTATCACGCACTGCAGACGAAGTCGCTTGACGTCGCCAGAAGTGCAGTCGCCCGGATCGTCGGGCGCGAGACAGCACGGCTGAACGCGGCGGGGATCATAAGGGCGGCAGTCGAGACCGTGGCGGAGAATTTTTCTGACGGCGTCGTCGCGCCGCTCGTCTATAAGTTGATCGGCGGCGCCCCTCTTGCCCTGGCCTACAAGGCGGTCAACACGATGGACAGCATGGTGGGCTACAAAAATGACCGGTATCTAAATTTCGGCAGGGGCGCGGCCAGACTGGATGATGCTGCCAATTTCATACCGTCCCGCATTGCTGCTTTTCTGGTGATGGGAGCCGCCTTTATCTCCGGTGAGAAATCTGAGGCGGATCCGCTAGGCCACCGTTTCGGCAGCGGCAGACTTGTTTCCATGTGGGAGAGACGGATGATCACCCGTCGTGCCTTTCTTATATGGAAGAGGGACAGAAGGAAACACGCAAGTCCGAACTCGGCTCAGACGGAGTCGGCTATGGCCGGGGCTCTTGGTGTCCAGCTGGCCGGGCCGGCAGTCTATTTCGGAAAGGTCTGTGATAAACCGTATATCGGGGATCCGCTGAGACCGATCGATGAGAGAGATATTCTGCGGGCCAACCGCATTTTTTTCACAGGCAGCTGCCTTGCGGTGCTTGCTGTCTTTCTTGTGGGGACGTATCTTATTTGATCCGGATCATATACCTCATGCGGAGACGGGCTTTCCGCAGAGGAGAAGCTGACTGGGTCCCGCGCTATGGTATGAGTCTCATAGGCGGGACTTAATTAAAGGACAGTGTGTGAATAAAAAAGAACAGCGAAAAGTGAATCACGGAGGAGACTGGTCGGGCTTTCTTAAGAAGCGCGGCCATATGCCGATTGACTTTTCTGCAAATGTCTCCCCGCTCGGCATGCCTCCCTCCGCCTTTAAAGCGATAGAATCCCTGAGCATCAGCGACCTTGCGCGTTACCCTGATCCGGAGTGCCGTGCTCTCCGGCTGGCGATTGCGGTCCGGTATGGTATCCGTGACGATCAGATTTTCTGCGCAAATGGGGCGGCCGACATCATCTACCGACTCGCCTGTTCCTTAAGCCCCAAAAGAGCGGTGCTCGCGGCGCCGGATTTTGGCGAGTATGCGGAAGCACTGACAAATGTCGGTGCGGACATTACCTATTATATGACACGCAAAATGCAGTCTGCTTCGGATGACAGGGGGAAGCAGATGAATTTCGCGGTCGATCGCGGCATTCTGTCTTACATCAATAGGGATACGGACCTTGTGATATTCAGCAGTCCGAACAATCCGTCAGGCTGCGTGACGGACATGTCAGTACTGCATTCTGTTTTGGACAAATGCATAGAATGCGGCACACTGCTTGTCATTGACGAGTGTTTCCTCGACTTCCTTCCGGACGCGCGCGAGCGGACGATGCTCAGCCATCTCGGAAAATCAGGCGGGAAGCTTCTGGTCCTCAGAGCTTTCACCAAGTTTTACGGCATGGCAGGTCTCAGACTGGGCTGGTGTGCTTCGGATGCTCCTGACCTGCTTGAAAAGCTGAGGAGATCGGGACCGCCGTGGCAGGTCTCAACGGCTGCCCAGAAGGCAGGAGCCGCTGCTCTGGCGGATACTGCCTACGAGGAGGAACTCCGTTCGATGATAGCCGGAGAACGTGTGTATATGCAGGAAGCCTTGAGGAACAAAGGCTTTCTTGTGATTCCGAGCAGGACCAACTACATTCTGTTTTACAGTGAGGACCATGAACTGCATGAGGAACTGCTTGAACATGGAATCATGATTCGGGATTGCAGCGATTATCCGGGGCTTTCGGAGGGGTGGTACCGTGTCGCTGTTCGCACCCGTGAGGAGAATGAGATACTGCTGTCCCACTTGCCCCCTTCGCAGGTATAAAGCGAAGCAGCCGGGCATGAGATTTATATGACCTGCCTTAAGGCTGCGAAGGTTCACGGAATGGATGAGACGCAGGTCAAATCTGCTGCGGCGGAGGAAGTATTATGACTCATTGCAGGAAAATAATGATACAGGGGACTATGTCCGGCGCGGGTAAGAGCCTTCTTGTGACTGCCCTGTGCCGCATTTTCCATGAGGACGGCCTCAGGGCAGCCCCTTTTAAGAGCCAGAACATGGCTCTCAACAGTTACATAACGGCGGACGGTCTCGAGATGGGGAGGGCGCAGGCAGCCCAGGCAGAGGCCTGCGGGATACTTCCGGACGTGCGCATGAACCCGATCCTGCTCAAGCCGACCAGCGATGTCGGAATTCAGCTGATTGTGAATGGACGTGTTCGGGGAACATACCGCGCGGCTGATTATTTCCGTATGAAAAAGACACTTATCCCGGATATCATGGAGGCTTTTCGGAGTCTTGAAGCAGAAAATGACGTCATCGTGATCGAAGGCGCGGGAAGCCCGGCAGAGATCAATCTGAAATCGGACGATATTGTCAACATGGGCCTTGCCGGTCTGGTCGATGCCCCGGTCATTCTTGTCGGAGATATAGATCCCGGCGGGGTGTTCGCACAGCTCTACGGTACGATCATGCTCCTTACCAAAGAGGAACGGGCAAGGATAGTGGGTACAGTCATCAATAAATTCCGCGGAGACGTTGAGATTCTTCGCCCGGGGCTCGGCATGCTCGAGGACCTGACGAAAGTTCCTGTACTCGGGGTCGTCCCCTACGCGGATATCGATATAGATGACGAGGACAGCCTGTCCCCGAGGCTTGCGGGCGGAAGTCATGACCGCCCAATCGACATAGCGGTCATACGTTTTCCGCGCATATCAAATTTCACGGATATCACGCCGCTCACGGCCCACCCGTATCTCGGTGTGCGCTATGTGAGCAGAACTTCGGATTTCGGACAGCCGGACCTTGTTATTCTTCCCGGGACAAAAAATACGCTGGATGATCTTCTGTGGCTTCGCGAAAACGGTCTCGAGACCAGGATCATCAGGTATGCCAGGGCCGGGGGCTCGGTCCTCGGCATATGCGGAGGCTTTCAGATGCTGGGCGAATCCCTGTCCGACCCGGAGGGGAGCGACAGCGGCAGAGCGGGCAGCAGGATGCGGGGGATGGGACTTCTTCCGACTGTCACGGTATTTAGCTCTCAAAAGATACGGCGTCAGGTCACGGGCAGCGTGTGCGCCGGTGAACTGGCAGGTGCTTCCGTCACCGGCTACGAGATCCATATGGGGGAGACCCGTGTCGCGGACGGGGCGGAGCATTTCGCAAATGTCCGCTGTGAGACTGCGTCCGGTTCTTCCGAGAAGGCCCGCTGTGAAACTGCGTCCGGTTCGTCTGAGAAGGTCCGCTGTGAAACTGTGCCCGGTTCTTTCGCACGGCTTGGCGATACTTCCAGTCCGTATTATAAAACACACGGAGACTTTAAATGCGCAGCCGCAGTACAGCCGGACGGCTGCATAAAAGGCAGCGTTTTCGGCACGTATATTCACGGACTCTTTGACACGGGAGAGCTCACTGAGAGGCTTGCCTCCTATCTCATGAAGAAAAAGGGGATCGCCGGGGATGCCATCTCAGTGGAGTCCCGGACCTCCTATAAAGAGCGCCAGTATGCCCGCCTGGCCGAAATTGTGCGCGGAAGCCTCGATATGGAGGCGGTCTATCGGTCTCTGCGGTGAGTATATCGATTGCATCGCAGCGGTTCGGACTCATCGCGGCGGTTCGGGCGGGCTGTCTCCAATGGCGTTTCCGGCGGCAAAGCATCCATCTTCGTGAGAAAAACATTGCTGGTCCGACTGAGAGATCAAAAAGTGCAGCGCACTTTTTAAGCTCGGAGGGAAGGACCTGCGTTTTTCGATGAAGATGATGTTTGCGCCGGATCATGAAATCACGATACAACCCGCCTGAACCGCTGCGCCGAATCAGGTGGGAACCAAGATAAAGGAGCGGAAAAAATGCTTCATATTTACACCGGCGAGGGAAAAGGAAAGACAACGGCGGCCATGGGACTGGCTTTGAGGGCGATCGGACACGGACAAAAGGTCGT
>JAFRCB010000169.1 GCA_017404585.1 Lachnospiraceae bacterium | reverse complement strand
TACAGGCAGATGACCCTTGGATCATCTGCCTGTGCGGCTTGTGGTTCAGCCTGGAATTATAAGGCAAATTCTGGCGCGAATCCTACACCGGGTTCCGCCGGTGACCTGTGAGAAATAAATCTTTCTGCTGGTTATGGCAGGATCAGGCCTGCTGATTGGCTGAGCGGCGCAGTGTCAGTTCTGCAGTAATCTTTTCCATTGTCTTCTCATCCAGTCTGTACTTGAAGATGACGGGCAGCATGGCGATGATCAGCATCGCAGCAGGTGCAAGATTCACGAGGGCATTAATACCGTTGACAGTAGCAGGTGCCTGTGCCTGATTGGCTACATAACCCATGGCGACCAGTGCGGGAGCTGCGATGGCACCGGTGAGCGCCTGGGACAGCTTTACACCGAAGGACATAATAGAGAAAGCCAGACCGTCGTCACGGATACCGAACTTCCAGTCACCATACTCGACGGCGTCACATGTAAAGGAGTATGAAATACTGCCGGAGGCGCCAAGGAAACCGATAATTCCTGACATGACAATGATAACGGCATTGTTCGGAGCCTTGGAAAGGAAGAAGAGCAGGATCAGGCACGCTGCTGAAATAAAGTTGGCGGCCACATAGACCCGTATCTTTCCGAACTTCTTTGTCAGATAGGGCAGCGGAACGTTGCCCAGCATCTGCGCAAAGCTCATGAGCGAGAATACCGGAGAAATCAGTGTGTAGGAGCCGACGACATAGATGACATAGTAGCTCAGAACCGCATAGCGGCCGATGATGCCGACGCATGCCAGGAAAGTGGAGAGTACGGAGAACACAAGCTGGTCGTTCTTGATCACGAGCTTGAAGGACTCGCTGAGAGGCTTCTTATCCTTTTTCTGCGCAACAACAGGTTCATCCACAGAGACCTCGCGGCACTTCCAGGCTGCGAACCAGATCATGGGAATTGTCACGATGCAGACAAAGAGAGTACCCATAAAATATCCGTGACCGTCAGCGACCTCGCCGCCCGCACTGAAATGCAGAATGATAGGCATAAGAACGGCGGCGATGATGACCTGACCGATCTGGTTGGCGATCTGGGCGATGGCGATGACATTCATCTTGCTCTGGGGATCATTGGTGATGCGGTTTACGAGACCATTGACAGCGACCTGTACGACTGTGTAGGCCATGCCGGCGCCGATGTAGCAGATACCGCATACGACGACTTTAGTCATGCCCTGCAGCGGGAAGGCAGTGAATGTCAGCAGGTTAAATATTGCAAGGAACGGAGGGCCGATCATAAGCCAGGGGCGGAATTTGCCCCAGCGAGTCCTGGTGCGATCTTCGATGACGCCCATCATCGGGTCGTTGATGGCATCCCAGATACGGGCGACCAGCATGATGGCGGAAATGGCGGCAGCTGACAGGGTAACGATATCCGTGTAGAAGAGCATCAGATAGTTGTTGATCATATAGAAACTGACGTTTGCTCCTGAGGAGCCGATAGAATAGGCTATCGTCGAGGCAAGCGGCAGTTTGTTGCTTTCGGGTTTTTTAACTTCACTCATGGTTTTATCTCCTTTTGTTGTATGCGGATCTTGCTTTGTCCGCAGAATTAATTATTGCCGCCGATTTCAATCAGAAGTCCGGCTTCATCAACAAGGTCGACGTAGGCGACAATGGGAATTCCGTTCGGGAATTTCGTTTCGAGTTTGGGCGGTCTTCCGGAGACGCGCTGTGCCATCTCAAGGACATCAGCGTATTTCTCGTCCGTCTTCAGGATGACGTGGTGGATCCCAGGCCCTTTTTCTTTGAGGAAGTCCATGTAAATGGAGGGTCCGGTGGGCTCGATCAGCTCAATTTCGTAAGTGTCGGAGCGGTAAGTGGCCGTCTTCATAGGAAGACCGGGTCCGATCTCGCCGTTGATGATCTTGTCGTCGAAAAAGGAACCGTCAGCTATTTCAAACGGGCCGTAACCCAATTCCTCGGTGTAAATTTTTACAGCCTTGTCAAGATCACGAACGACCACACCCAGGTGAAAGATTTCGTTGAACTTCATGTTGATCTCCTTTCATTCGTACAGCTTTATCTCAACGCGGCCGAACATGCCGGTGGGTTCAAGGATCGTGCGTTCTTTTCCGAAAATGCCGGGTTTTGTGTTGGCATTGCGAAGGGCTGTGGTGGCGACCCTTATTCTGATCTCGTTCTCGCCGACACAAAGTGCTTCGGTGATCTCCTGTTCATATGGCGGGACGTATACAAGCGGCAGAGCTTTGCTGTTGACTGTCAGCTCCATGCACTCAAAGACATACTGTGCGGAGAATGCGGCGCGCAGAGGGAGCGTATCAAGGCTGAACTTCGTGGTATAGATGAGTTCGCCGGAGAAGTCACGTTTAAATGAGGAGACGGGTACAAGCTTAAAGTCTTTAATGATTTCAGACGAAGCAGCGCCGATCTCATTGAGTGTCAGGTCAAATGAAGTCAGATGCAGACTCTCAGTGAGACTGCCTGCCGGTATTCTTGCGGGCTCCGCATGATCCGGTTCAGTCACAATGACTAAGGACTCATAAGGAACGAGCGTCAGGCTGCAGCGGCCGTTGTCTGTGGCAAGCGCCTTCGTTCTGTCGGCCATGGCGTCATAGAGTCCATAAGCTGCTGACTCAGGCAGACTGAGAGAAAGGTCCAGTGTTTCACAGGATGAGACATTCATCAGCATCCAGACGTCCTTGCCGTCCTTACGATAGTGGTAGGTGTGGAGCGCCGGAGAAGTGCCCTCGATCTTAAGGCTGTCTTCAATCCCCATACTCCGCAGGGTCTCGGAGAGTTTCTCAAGTTCCACAGCTGTGCGGCCATTAAGCGCACCGGCAAGGAGCGCATCACCGTCAGCGGGCATTTCGGCAATCCCTTCAGGGAATCTGTTTATGTAAAGGACCGGAAGTTCGGGATGAGACGCGATGAAGCATGCTGCATCTTTTGGAATGAATTCGCATTCCGGTACGATCAGGGCACTCATATGTCGACCATTGACGATCATCTCACCGCCTTCGACCTTTGTGCCGTCTGCGAGTGTGTCAGCCGGAAGAATCATAAAATCGAGCTGGTGACTCAAAAGTTCTTTTCCAACGACAGAGCCGCGCATGGTCTTACCGCTCCAGTCGGCTTCAGCCTCAAAAAGCAGACCCACCTGGGGGATGTTCTGTCCGTCAGAGAAGAGATTGCAGAGGCGGTCAACGTATTTCATGAGTTCACAGAACCATGGGAACTGCGGATTGTTGCCTCTTGCATAGAAGTGAGGCGGACAGTCGTTATCCGGATATTCGGCCATGGAGAAGGCATGGGGAACGAAGTAGTTAACGCCCTGGCTGATCCAGTAGTCTGCCAGCCATTTCATGTCGCGCACGCCGAGTCTCCAGCCGTAAGCGCCGAAGTTCTCGCACATGAGACGACCCTGCTTCTTCGGGTCAATGGCTGCGGCGGAAGCGCCGAGCTTGCCGAGGTAGTAATGATAAAAGGTGGGTTCGATATCCGAGAACCCTGTATGCCGCGAAGCAACGTCGTTGCAGGGCATGAGCTGGTAGCCGATGTTGTCAATGCCGGCCATGTCCTGGCCTTCCATTGTCCGGAAGTAATGTCCGACGCCTGCACCGAGGCGCATGTAGCCGCAGTTGTCCTCAACGATGTGGCCTATATAC
>JAFRCB010000168.1 GCA_017404585.1 Lachnospiraceae bacterium | reverse complement strand
GGAAGACACGTCGATGAACTGGAATATCCTACTGTCGTACAGATAACACTCAGAGATATAAACGGCAAGGAACACGGGTCGGAGCTCTGTGAACTGAGCGCGGGAGGCGATAGTTCCGACGCGATCGTGGTGGAGACGGAGAATGGACAGCTGACATTTGAAAAGCATGACGAAGAGGTCTGGCTCACAAATTACAGCGGGACGGATGTATCCCTTGAAATTCCGTCAGAAGTGGAAGGGCTGCCGGTCACGAGGATAGATAACAATGCCATTTCCGGCTATGAGCTGCGCGATCTGGTGATACCCGAAGGAATAAAAAGTATTGGCTGTCGCGCGATCAGCTATGTTTCTTCCATGACGGAGTTGACTCTGCCCTCTACTCTGGAGGACATCGGGCGGGCTCCGATCGGCTCCGCCGATAAGCTTGAGAGGATCGAGCTGAGGGGAGAGAGCAGCGCGGTCAGTGTCAAAGACGGCGTCCTCTTTTCTGCTGACGGGAAGACGCTGATCAAATATCCGAAAAAACGGGGAGTCTGGTACTCTGTGCCGCAGGGGACAGAAAAAATCGATTTCGAGGCTTTCTATGAGGTCGATCTTTATGAGATCGAGTTTCCGGAAACGCTCAGGAATATTGACAACTATGCGTTTGAAGGCTGCCTTATGCTTGACAGTCTGGTGCTGCCCGATTCTCTTACGCGCATAGGGGCAGGAGCGTTCAGCGAGGGCTTTACTTTCTTCAATGATGAGGAAGCGGACATAATCGAAAAGGTCAAAATCGGAGCCAATGTCAAGAGTATCGGCCAGGAGGCATTTTCGGGCTATCCGATCGAAAGCTTTGAAGTAAGTGAGGACAACACGGTCTACTCTGCCGTGAACGGAATGATCACTTCAAAGGCGGGAGACGTTTTGGTCCTCTGCCCGGCCGAGATTGGCGGTTCGGTCATCGTGCCGGACGCTGTTGTCGGTCTGACAGCAGGTGTTTTTAACAAACTGCCATTTGACACAGCCTTCTATTTCCCGGACTCCCTCGTCCGCATGAACATGGATGACTTCCCCGAAAAAGAGGGAGACAGCACGGATTCCGGGTATGAGATAACGATATACTGCAGTGAGGGCTCGGCGGCCGAGACATTTGCAGCGAAAAACAAACTGAATTATGTCACTGTTGATCCGGGAGATCTCAATTTAAAGACTTACACGAATCAGCAGGTGCCGGGACTGAACGGGGTCTATAAATTCAGGGTGTATGATGACCATGCGGTTTTTACGTCATATACCGGCAGCGACAACAGCATCTCGATCCCGGATGTGGTCAGGGGCGTGCCCGTCACTGAAATCGGAGACGGGGAGAAGTCTGTTTACGAACATAAAAACAGAAGTTTTTCCGCTTACTGGGGATACGAGGACAATACTGTAGAGACTTCGAATCTAGGCATGTATTCCGAAGATTACCTGCAGAATGTGGATATACCGGTTACAGTTGTCTGCATCAATGACGGAGCGTTCAGTGACTCGAGCATACACATCGATGAGTTCGTTTTGCCGGATCATCTGGAAAAGCTCGGACCGAATGCTTTTGGGGGACGTTACTCCTCGATGTCCGTGGGCAGATTTACGATTTCGGAAGACAACGAGAATTACAAGACAGTAGGAGGCGTGCTCTTCTCCAAGGACGGCAAGACCCTGCTGAGATTTCCGACAAAAGCAGACACAGGGCTGGAAGCTGTCTCGGTCCTGAAGGAGGGGCGGACCAGCCGCTATGAATATCAGATCCCGGAGGGATGCGAAGTTGTCGGCAGGTATGCATTTGCAAATGCTAAGCTTATTAAAAAAGAAAGCACTTTTGAGTCTTCTGTGGATGATTTCTCGGTACAGTTTTCTCCGGATGTTGTTCTTGTCGATGAGTACGCGTTTAATGACTCGGAAATCGGCAGGGTCTATCTGAACGAAGGGCTTGAGACAATTGCAGACCGGGCTTTCTATGGCTCGAAGTTGAAAGATGACGTGCTGACCCTGCCCTCTACAGTCACATCTCTCGGAGATGAAGCCTTTGCCTCTATTTACAGGGAAGTTGCCGGATTCAGTCACATAGAGCTTCCGGAGGATTTAAAGAAACTCGGGGAGAGCGTGTTTTCGAGTTACAGGACAGACCTTGTGTGCGATGAGCTGGTGATCGGCAGGAAGCTGACCAATATAGCGGAAGGCGCGTTCAAGGGCCTTAGGACCTCCGGATTCGCGGTCGATCCCGATAACTCAAAATTCAGCAGTGAGAACGGCTGCCTGCTTGATGCGGAAGGGGAAACATTGATCACAGTGCCGCAGGGAATACGGGGCGAAGTAAAGGTCCCGGACAGTGTGAAAAGAATTGAAAAATACGCTTTTTATGACTGTGCCGGCATGACAGATGTCTATATAGGACCGGAAGTTACGTCGATCCATCCGCAGGCTATTTATCAATCTGATAAAGAACAAAAAATTGTCATCCATGGACCGGCCGGCTCCGAGGCGG
>JAFRCB010000167.1 GCA_017404585.1 Lachnospiraceae bacterium | reverse complement strand
TTTCATATCATGGAGCCGAAATATCCCGGCCAGTACCCACTCGAAGAGCTCACGGCATCGAAACCTCAGGGAACATTTCCGTCGCTCTGGCAAGAATGCCGTTTAGGTGGGCGATCAGGATCCCGTAATTCGTGATCGGGACTCCCTGTGATACACAGGTCCCGATCCTCCACTTCATCTCCTTCTCACGCAGCGTGCATCCTCCGCAGTGAATGACCATTTTGTAAGGAGTCACGTCCTTCGGGAACTCAGTGCCCGAGGTGAACTCGAACAGCGGAAGAACGCCGGTATGTTTTCTGATCCAGGCCGGCAGCTTCTCCGTGCCTATATCTCCGCATTGCCTGTGATGAGTGCAGCCTTCGGAAATGAGGATCCTGTCACCATCCTTTACGCTGTCGACGGCAAACGCGCCGCGGCATACTACCCCGAGATCGCCCTTATATCTCGCCATCAGGATCGAAAAAGATGTGAGAGGGATACTGCGGGGAACGATCCGGTCCACTGCACCGAACACCTGACTGTCCGTCACGACCATCTTCGGCTCCGATGCAAGCTTATTAAGGGTCTCCGCAAGTTCACTCTCCCGGCAAATGAGGGCTGAAGCGCCCCCTTCCAAAACATCCCGTATCGTCTGCTGCTGAGGAAGGATAAGCCTGCCCTTCGGCGCGGCTTTATCGATTGGAACGACAAGGACACAGACGTCCTCCGGATCCAAAAGATCACGAATAAGCTTCTTCTCATCTTCCGCGCCTCTCATGAGGGAGGCAGTTTTTTCCTTGAGCCTTGTGATATTTGCGCCTGTTAAGGCACTGACCCAGATCTCATGCTCTGTTTCTGCAGGCACCGTCTCAAGCAGGTCTGATTTATTGTGTACTATGATGTAGGGAATGCCCCGGACGCTTGCCAGATTCAGGAGTTCCCGCAGTTCCTCGTCTGTACCTGTGTTGTCCGCAATGAGGAGCGCAATGTCTGTTTTCCGCAGAATCCGCTCCGCAGCCTCGATGCGCTTTGCGCCCAGTTCCCCGATGTCATCAAGTCCCGGCGTATCAATGACGAGAACAGGTCCGATCGGCAAAAGCTCCATGGCCTTCTGCACCGGGTCAGTGGTCGTCCCTTTATAGTCAGAGACTATGGCAATCTGCTGACCGGTAAACGCGTTCATCAGACTGGATTTGCCCGCGTTCCTCTTTCCGAAAAAAGCTATATGGGTCCGTTCCCCGGATGGGGTCTCATTCATCTGTGCCATGATGACCTCCCTCTTCTATTTCTATCTTCCCGATCTATGCCGCGGGAGTTAAAATTGCTTCACTTACTGCCCGAGCGCGGGAATTTTCCGACTATAAAAGCGTTAATCTATTATAACGCATTTGTCATAATAAATTAACGCTGATAGTTTAAATATCTCTGTTCACACGGTCAAATGTCATCTGAACTGTCTTATCGGGTTCCGGAGTCATATTGCTGACGATTACATTTGCAGCAAGAGCAATCAGGAAAGCCGGAAGCAGTTCATAGATTGCAAATACACCGCCGAGCGGGGCAATCAGGAATTTCCACACGAAGATCATGATTCCACCCGCTGTCATACCTGCGATCGCGCCCTGACGCGTCGAGCGCTTCCAGAACAGGGCGATCAGCATCTGCGGTCCGAATGTAGCGCCGAATCCTGCCCATGCAAATGAGACTACGCGGAAGACCGAACTATTCGGATTCCATGCAAGGACGAGCGCGATAAGCGCGATGCCTGCGACAGTTCCTCTCGCAACGCGCATAGATACCTTGCGGCTCAGCTTGACACCCATGAAGTCATGGAGAAGGTCCTGGGAGACGCTGGATGCGGCTGCAAGCAGCTGAGAGTCGGCTGTCGACATCGTTGCGGCAAGAATGCCGGCAAGAATGACACCGGCGACGAACGCGAACAGGACGCCGCGGGTACTCATGAGATTAGCCATCTTTATGATGACCGTCTCAGAATCTGAGCTTGTTGTCAGCATGGGAATCTCACCCGCGATGGAAACGCTGTAACCGATGAGACCGATAAAGATCGCTATGCCCATGGAGAGCACCGCCCAGATACTTGCAATTCTGCGGGACATTGTCAGTTCGGATTCTTTTCTGATTGCCATGAATCTGAGCAGGATATGCGGCATTCCGAAATAACCGAGTCCCCATGCAAGCGTGGATACGATAGGCAGGAACCCGTAGGAACCGGCTGTCCCCGAAGCGGCGTCATATCCCTTAAAGAGATTGAG
Organism: Lachnospiraceae bacterium; assembly: GCA_017404585.1. Classification (GTDB taxonomy): domain Bacteria; phylum Bacillota; class Clostridia; order Lachnospirales; family Lachnospiraceae; genus Chordicoccus. Next base: position 1,557 of record JAFRCB010000167.1, on the reverse strand, counting down.
ATAACCCGGGAGCTCACTCGCATTGGCTACGACATTGCCCATTCCGCCGGCTTTCTCGATTCCGAAGAAGACTATTATGATCAGAGCAATGGACATAAAGATGCTCTGCACGAGGTCTGTTGTGGAGACCGCCAGGAATCCTCCGAGAACCGTGTAGGAAATGATGATGATCGCACCAAAGATCATCGCGGCGTGATAGTCGACACCGAATAAGCTGTTGAACAGCGTTCCGACAGCCTTGAAACCCGAGGCAGTGTACGGAATAAAGAAAATAAGGATGATAAGCGCTGCAATCAGTGAGAGAATATGGCGCTTGTCATTATATCTTCTGGAGAAGAAATCCGGGATCGTGAAAGCTCCGACCTCGTCTGAGTAGCGGCGAAGTCTCTTTGCGACCAGCAGGAAATTCAAATATGTTCCGACCGAGAGACCGATGGCCGTCCAGCTGACTTCGGCAACACCCGCAAAATATGCGAGGCCCGGAAGTCCCATCAGCAGATAGCTGCTCATGTCCGATGCCTCTGCGCTCATGGCTGTGACGACAGGTCCCAGCGAGCGTCCGCCGATATAGAAATCAGCCGAACTGCTGCCGCTTCCGCGCCTGTTAAAGTACGCGCCGATAAACAGCATCGCACCAAGATACACAATAATAGTAAGGATAATTAACACCTGAGATGTGGTCATAATCTCCTCCCTCCTCCTTGTAATACTATTACTTTATTTCAGCAGGCCAAAAGCCTCCATCTCCTTCTTTAAGATCTCCGCATGCTCCGGCTCCATCTCCGTCAGCGGCATGCGCATAGGTCCGGCATCAATGCCTATATACTTCAGAGCAGTCTTTACCGGAATCGGGTTGACTTCCATAAACAGAGCATTTATGAGCTTGATGGCCTTATACTGGATCTCCCTTGATCCGGCGATATCGCCGTCGAAGAATTTTTGGCACATATCATGCGTCTCCTGCGGTGCAATATTGGAGAGTACCGAGATTACCCCGAGACCGCCGCAGGACAGGATCGGAAGCACCTGATCGTCATTGCCGGAGTACAGATCAATGCATCCGTCCGCCATTGACATCATCTCGATCGTCTGACTGATATTGCCTGTCGCGTCCTTGATCGCAACGATATTCTCAACGTTTTTGCACAGCCACACTGCTGTCGCCGGCTGAATATTGCAGCCGGTACGGCTCGGTACATTGTACATGATGACCGGGATCGTGATCGAATTAGCCACCTGTGTATAATGGGCGATAAGGCCTTTCTGTGTCGCTTTATTGTAGTACGGTGTGACAACAAGGACCGCGTCAGCGCCGGCCTTCTCGGCTTCCTGAGACAGCATGATCGCAGTCTCTGTGCTGTTGGAGCCTGTCCCCGCGATGACAGGTATACGCTTCGCAACTTTATCGATGCAGTATTTGATAACATCTACATGTTCTTCCTCGGAGAGTGTTGCCGACTCACCCGTGGTCCCGCACACGATGATTGCATCCGTGCCGTTTGCGATCTGAAACTCAATAAGTCTGCCGAACTCTTCATAATTCACTGAACCGTCTGC
>JAFRCB010000016.1 GCA_017404585.1 Lachnospiraceae bacterium | reverse complement strand
TTGCCCCTGCCAAGTAGTCGAGGCGACGGGATTCGAACCCACGACCTCTGCGTCCCGAAGCTAGAGACGGCCTTCACAGCCGGTTCCAAATAGTGCCCGATAGGCTTAAACAGTCATGTTGCCGGTGTTTTCCCATATAGATTAATACATAATAAAACGGACTAAAACGACAAAAGTTTGAAAAAAAGGTTGAAGTGACCCCCTGTGAACCATGCGTTCTAAGGGGGCTTTTTATGGCAAGAGTAAACCTGAAAACAGAAAACGCCATCGTAAATGCGGTGGGCAGAATGGCGTTCACCGGAAATGTCATTTCTGAAAACTGGTACAAGACCGTTGTGGCTCCGACCGGCAAGGTAAACCTGCTGGCGGTCAATATTTTGGCAGAGATCGTGTATTGGTACAAGCCCATGGAGATCCGCGACGAGAGATCGGGTGACGTGATTTGGGAGAAAAAATTCGCAGATGAGTATTACCTGCAGAAGAGCTACGCGCAGATCTGTGAAAAATACAACGTGAGTGTCAAGCAGGCGCGCGAAGCACTGATCGTGTTGGAAACGCTCGGCGTTGTGAAAAGGCATTTCAGGACGGTTGAGACGGAGATGGGAAAGTGTCCCAATGTGATGTATCTGGAGCTGATCCCCGAGGTGTTGTATGCGCTCACTTATTCAGGAACGGAAGAGGCGGACGTTGAAGAGGGCGGAAGAGCAGTTTCTGCAGCCTGCGCAGCGAAGCAGGAAGATGTAGTAGAGAGAAGCACTCCGGAAGTCATTTCGCAGCAGGAAGAAGGAACAGGGTCATTCCCGATCAAGACAGACGTGTTTACAAAAAAGGAAACATACCCTTCCCATCCGGATAAGACAAATACAAAGAATACTACAGAGACTACGACAGAGATTACAACAACCGCGCAGGCGCGCGATGTTGTTGCTAAGGCCACGGAGATCTTTGCCCCGCTGGGACTCAGTAAGAAAGATGTCAGCGCCATTGCGAAGGCATCCGGATATGACCTTGACAGGTGCATGGCGGCAAAGGCGGTTTATGACGCTCAGCGGAATCCGATTGGCAACGCAACCGGATGGCTGATTGCGGCTGTAGACAAGAGCTATACGCTGTCATCGAGGATCCCGCCTGCCAGGAATCCGTTCAATAATTTCTCGCAGCAGATTTATACGGCAGACGTAATTGACTCCCTGGAAGAGGAGCTTTTATCCGCTCATTCCGACTGACATCCCGGCGGCGAACGCCTATGCTCCTATGTCGCCGCCGGTTTGTCAGGCTGACAGCCGATGCCGAACGCCTATGCTCCTATGTCGCCATCGATTGTCAGGCAAGTTTCGCAACGCGGCAAGCCGCGTCACCAACTTGCCAGTGGGCTGCGCCCCCTTGGAACCCCTGTATAGGGTGCATTTTTTTCCTCTGAGTGATCCCTGTAAGGGCCTCATTGATCCCCCTTATAGTGGGGGCAACAAATCCCTTTATCATGATACCCGGCAACGATTCTGCCCCGAAAGGAAATGCAGATGCGGAAGAGAAATAAAGCAATCACGATACGGATGACCGAAGATGAATATGCTCTGCTCTGCAGCAGGCTTGAGCAGACCGGTGTATCTCAGCAGGCTTTTGTCATCAGTGCGATCACAGGCGCTGTCATCATACCGTCCGACCAGATCGCCATACTGAAAGAGATAAGCGCCACGTTTGCTTCCCTGGAACAGCAGCTGCGGGGCATGGCGACCAATATCAATCAAATGGCGCGTATCGCCAACAGCCGAAAGTTTGCTCCCGGTATAAGGGCGCTGGAAAAGATTTCCCAGGAGATCAGCGGATACAGAAAGGACAGCGAAGAGATATGGCAATCAATAAGGTCGTCAATAGCTCATCAAAGAGCCACGGGGCAATGAGAAACGCCATCGGCTACGTCCTCCGGAGCGATAAAGTCACGGAAGGATATGTCGATGTCACTGGCCCTTACGGATCTGACGAGATAGACAGGAACGGTGTGTACAAGAGCTTTCTGAATGAGAAGAAGCAGTGGGGGAAAGACTCAGGGCGGATGTATTCTCATAACGTCATCAGCTTCCATAAAAATGAAAAGATCTCCCCGGCCCAGTGCCTTGAGATCGGGAAGACCTTTGTCGGGAGATTCTTTGGCGGCTTTCAATCCCTCCTCGGTTTACACCAGGACAAAGACCACCTACACTGCCATATCATCACGAACACTGTGTCGTTCATCGACGGACATAAGCTGCATCAGACCAAACACGACTTAGAAGAGCAGAAAGCGTATACGAATCAGCTTTGCCGGGATCGCGGTCTGAGTGTTGCGGAAAAGGGAAGGCATTTCAACGGAAGCCAGATCGAGGAAGGGCAGATCACCGCTTGGAATAAAGATAAATACAATCTCCTGGCAAGTGAGTCAAAAAAGAGTTATCTCGCAGACTGTGCGATCGCCATCATGGAAGTCGTTCCCGGATCGGCATCTAGAGAAGAATTTGTACAGAAAATGGCGGAGAGGGGATGGACTGTGAAATGGTTCGACAGCCGCAAACATATCGTGTATCAGGACAAGGATGGCCATAAGGTCCGAGACAGCAACATAGAGAAGACCTTTGCCCTGGCTGCCGATAAGGAGGCGCTTGAGCGTGAATTTGAAC
>JAFRCB010000166.1 GCA_017404585.1 Lachnospiraceae bacterium | reverse complement strand
TGCCTTTGGTCCTGGCGAGTTTCATCGGGTCTTCGGCAGAGGCAGCAAAATCCTGCTTCTGAGTCGCGATTGCTGCCTTTGGTCCTGGAGGGGTTCATCACTCGGCTCAAAGGGGAGGCAACCGATCCTCAATTACTCTAATTAACTTTGGCAAATTCTTTTGTCCCTCCCCCAAAGTCCCTCGTATAAAAAGATGAAAGGGCAAAAGAGAAAGCCCACTAAAAAAGAAAAATTCAAAAATTAATTGATAAATAGAGGAGATTAAAACAATGACAGATATGAACAAAATTAATGTTGAGGCACTCGAGAACGTAGCAGGCGGTTATGAGACCCATACAGTACACAACGATGCAGTTTCTTACGCAAACTGCCGCAAGGAGCCGGGCCTTAACTCCAAGGTTTTCTTCAAAATACCGAACTGAACACAGGTCTACACGACAGGCCGCAAGGTCAAGAAGGACGGCTATGTATGGTACGAGATCATGCTGGCAGGCGCTTATGACACCGGCTGGATTGCAGGAAGCCTGATTGGTTTCTGATTATAGAGCAAAAAATAACTTATGATAAAAAGTGGGCAGGTCCAAAATCGGACCTGCCCCATTTATAACTGATGACTATAAATGGGAGTGATTCATTTTGCTTTGCCTGAATTGTCAGGGAATTATTGACATTGCTCTTTTTATAATCTATATTATCTGACAGAGAATGAAATTTACACTTAATTCAACAACCGCATTCTGTCTGAAATCAATAAACTTTGAGATTTTTGAGGAATGGCAGATGCCTGCATGGAATGATATCGGTCATTCCGCATTTTTTATGAAAGGGGCTATATTATGGAAATCAAGGCAAAAACAATCGACCTGACTAAGGTACAGGAGATGGCTGAAGAGTCTTTCCGCAAAGGTTTTTTCTGCTGTGAGGCAGTAATGGAAACAATTATTGAGCAATTTGAGCTGGACGTACCACGGGAGCTGATCGGCATGGCATCCGGAATGGCAGTCGGTGTCGGCAAATCCGGCTGTATCTGCGGAGCATTGAACGGTGGCGTGCTCGCAATCGGCATGATCTGCGGCCGCTCTGAGCAGAAGGGACCGATGGACCCCCAGGTCGTCAAATGTCTGAGTATGACAAAGGAACTCCATGACTGGTTCAGAGAGAATAATACCAAGAAGGTCGCATGCTGCCGCATTCTTACCAAGGAGTTCGACATGTCACAGGGACAGCATAAAGCACAGTGCATCTACTATACAGGCATCTGCGCTGCCAAGACAGCCGAGATCCTGGCTCGCGAGTTTGGTATCCCGACGACAGGTGAAATCCGTGTGCTTACACATGATGAGTATCTTAAGACGAGAATTGCACCGCTCGGCGCATAATTTCACATCTTTATTGACAGCATAAGAGGTGTACGAATTAGGGACGGTTCTTTTCGCGTGGGAAATCCCACGCGAAAAGAACCGTCCCTGGCTTGTGAAAAGAACTGTCCTTACAGCACTACGCCATCCTTGAAGATGGAAATCTCGCGGCAGCCATGCTTCTCTGCCTTTGTCTGCTCGCCGCTTGCGACGCGCAGCACGTAGTCGAGCAGCCTGTCGCCCGCGTCGTCCAGGGATTCACCCTCGGCAACGGAGCCGGCATTGAAATCGATCCAGCCGTTCTTCTTCTCGAAGAGGGCTGTATTCGTGGAGATTTTCACTGTCGGTGCCGGAGCGCCGAACGGTGTGCCGCGGCCTGTTGTGAACAGGATCATGTGAGCGCCGGCAGCAGTAAGGTCTGTCGCGCTGACAAGGTCATTGCCCGGACCGGAGAGGATGTTGAGACCCTTCTTCGTGACGGGATCCGCGTAGCGGAGCACGTCGACGATCTGAGCGGAACCGCCCTTCTGAACACAGCCGCAGGACTTATCTTCTAGAGTAGTGATGCCGCCGGCCTTGTTGCCCGGGCTCGGATTCTCGTAGACGACCTGGCCGTGGTCCACGAAATACTTCTTGAAATCGTTGACCATATCGACCGCCTGCTCGAACACTTCCTGATTCTGGCAGCGTGAGAACAGGATGTTCTCAGCGCCGAACATCTCCGGAACCTCTGTCAGAACAGTGGAACCGCCGAGCGCGATCAGTCTGTCGGAGAAACGGCCGACAGTCGGGTTGGCTGTGATGCCGGAAAGTCCGTCGGAGCCGCCGCACTTCATGCCGACGACCAGCTCGCTTGCCGGGAGCTCCCGGCGCTGGAACTGTCCTGCGTACTCAGCGAGTTCTGCGAGCAGCTTGCTGCCTTCCTCGATCTCATCTTCGACCTGCTGGCATACGAGGAATTTTACGCGGTCTTTGTCATACTCACCGAGACCTTCCTTGAACAGGTCCATCGTGAGATTCTCGCAGCCGAGGGCGAGGCAGAGAACGCCGCCCGCGTTCGGATGTCTGACCAGTGAAGTAAGAAGCTTTCTTGTCTGCATCAGGTCGCCGCCGAGCTGGCTGCAGCCGAACGGATGACCATAGTAGTATAGACCGTCGATCGAACCTTTGACGAGGTCCTGATTTTCCTCGACCAGCTGCTTTGCGATGCCGTTGACACAGCCGACGATCGGGATGATCCAGAGCTCGTTGCGGATGGCTGCGCGGCTGTCCTTTCTCAGATAACCCATGAAAGTCTTCGGCGCAACTTCCGGAAGATCATAGACTTTGTGATCATAGAAATACTCACCGCCCTCCGTTAGACCGGTCCTGACGTTGTGAGTGTGTACCCATTCGCCTACCTCGATGTCGCGGGTAGCAATGGCAATTTCGTTGCCGTACTTGACGACGGGTGTTCCTTCCGCGATTTTCTTCAACGCAATTTTGTGGCCGCGGGCGATATTCTGAGTCGCTGTGACTGAAAAACCTTCTACTGTGACAAGCTCGCCTTCCGCGATGTTTTCCAGAGCGACAGCGACGTTGTCTGAGGGATGTATTTTAATTATTTTCATAGCAGTCCTTTCGAATTACAGCACAGATAGTATGCTGGGCATTCCTTTCAATTACAGCACGCTTGCATATGCTGCCTCAGCACCCTGCTCACGGATGAGCTGAAGGTCGGCAACTACTGTCTCTTCAAGGCCGGCAATCTGTGTGAGGTCCTGATCCCACATCTTTTCATTTGTCAGAACATCATGAACAAGTGTCCTTATGTCCGCATCCTTGTGCTCATAGTAGAAGTCGAGGACCCATGCGTCGTCCATAACTGTGTACTCATTGCCTGCCGGGCGCTTGCATACGAGACCGTTGTCCTCGCGGCGCTGGATGTCATTTGAATAGAAAGCGATGTAAGCGGCAAGGCTCATGGTCAGGGCCTGCGGAAGCTTTCCGAACTTCTCGATGTACTCGAGGAAGGACGGCATATTTCTTGCCTTCCACTTGGATGTGGAGTTCAGGGAGATGGACATCAGCAGATGATCTACGAACGGATTGTTGAATCTGTCTGTGACAGCTGCTGCAAATGCGTCGCAGTCGTCCTTGTCAAGCGGCAGCACCGGGATAACTTCATCGTACAGCATCTTGTTCATGAAGCCGTGGATGTTCTTGTTGTGCATGCAGTCGCGGACGATATCCTGACCTGCAAGGTAAGCGCCGAGTACAAATCCTGTGTGAGCACCGTTAAGAATGCGAACTTTGCGCTTCTTGTACGGAATGACATCCGGAACTACGTGGACATTCAGGCCGGCCTTCTTGAACGGAAGCTTCTCCTCGAGCCATTCCGGACCTTCGATGTACCATACGCCGAAGACTTCGCCGACGTCAAGCAGCGGATCTTCGTAGCCATGTTCCTTTTCGAGCTCAGCAACTTCTTTCGGATCGCGGATGCGACCCGGAACGATTCTGTCGACCAGAGTGGAGCAGAAGAGGTTCTCTTCCTCGATCCACTTTTCGAAGTCGGCACCGAGGTTCCAGTCAGCGATGTGCTTTTTGACGCATTTCTCGAGCTCTTTGCCATTTGCATCGATCAGTTCGCAGGAGAGGATGACGACACCCTTCTTGCCTGCCTTGAATCTCTCATAAAGGAGAACTGTCAGCTTAGCCGGGAAAGAGTCGGGCGGTGTCTGTTCAAATGTAGAATTCGGATCGTAAACGATACCCGCCTCTGTTGTGTTGCTTGCGATGTACTCAAGGTCGTCGCTTGCAGCGATCTCTTTGATCTTTTCCCAGTCCTCAGTGATATACGGGCTGTAGCATGCGTCGCACACGGAGATTACGCGCTTTCTGTTGATCTTCTCACCGTTCTCGGAGCCGCGGAGATACAGAGTGTAGAGGCCTTCCTGCTCGTTGATGAGGTGAGAGAGACCCTGACCGATCGGCTGCACCAGAGCGACCTTGCCGTTCCAGCCGGCTTTCTCATTGGACATATCGAACCAGTAGTCTACAAATGCGCGAAGGAAATTTCCCTCACCGAACTGCAGCACCTTGATCGGTGCCTTCTCAAGGATGTATCCGTCATAACCTGAGTTTTTCAGTACTTCATAATTTAACTTAGCCATATCTGTTCTCCTTTTTAAATTCCGAAATATCTTGCTGCGTTGCTGTAGCTGATGCCCTCGACGATCTTTTTCAGAGAAGCTTCGTTGTTCGGGTACTCGCCGTCCTCGACCCACTGACCGATCAGGTTGCAGGCGATTCTTCTGAAGTAATCATGTCTTGTATAGGACAGGAAGGAGCGGGAGTCTGTCAGCATGCCCACAAAGTTGCCGAGGAGACCGAGGCGGGCGAGAGACTTCATCTGCTCTTCCATGCCATCGCGTGTATCAAGGAACCACCATGCCGCGCCGAGCTGCATCTTGCCGGGAACGTCGCTGGACTGGAAGCATCCGAGGATCGTTGTGATCGGGTCGAAATCATTTGAATTCAGTGAGAAGACGATGGTCTTCGGAAGCTCGTCTGTCGCGTCGAGAGCGGAGAAGAGGCGGCCGAGGTCATCGGTGCAGTTTGTCTTCGCGATTGAGTCAAATCCTGTATCCGGACCTTCGATGGCGAACATTCTGCCGTTTACGTTTCTCGTGCAGGAGTAGTGGATCTCCATGACGATGTTCTCTTTGTGGTATTTCCTGGCAAGAGAGAGGAGGATCGTTGTCTGATACTTCTCAGCCTCTTCCTTTGTGATGGTTTCGCCTGCCATAACTTTGCGGAAGACTTCATCGGCCTCCTCGATCGGGCACGGACGATACATAATATAATCGATACCGTGGTCGGACGCGCGGCATCCGTGCTTCTTGAAGAAGTCGATTCTCTCGTTCAGGGCGTCGCAGACATCCTGGGCGCTCTCAAGCTTTCTGCCGACCGCTTCGCCGAGCTTGCCGATGTACCCGGCGAAACCTGCCTTGTCGATGTTGATCGCTTTGTCCGGGCGATAGGACGGGCAGACCATGAAGCCGAGGTCCTTTATTTCAGCGAGTTTCTCGTGCCATTCGAGAGTGTCGATCGGGTCGTCTGTCGTGCCGACGTACTTGACGCCTGACTGACGGATGATGCCGCGGACGGAGAGGTTCGGGTCGTTCTGAAGCATGTCTGATGTCTTGTCCCAGATTTCCTTTGCGTTTTCCGGAGTCAGAGCTTCCTCGATGCCGAAATATTTGTGAAGTTCAAGGTTGGACCAGTGATACATCGGGTTGCCGATGGCCATCTCAAGAGCTTTTGCAAATTCAACGAACTTCTCATACGGATCTGCGTCGCCGGTCACGATGTTTTCCGGTACACCGTTGGAGCGCATGACGCGCCACTTGTAATGGTCACCGAAATAGGTGCCGTCATCGGAGCGGCCGCCGAGCCATACTTCCGCGATGTTGTTGTAGCGGCGGTCTTCGTAAATTTCCTTCGGCGGGATGTGGCAGTGATAATCGATGATTGGCATATCTTCCGAGTAGGTGTGGAAGAGGTGGCGGGCGGTCTCGTTCTTAAGCATGAAATCTTTACCCATGAATGGCTGCATAGTGGTCCTCCTATAAAATAAAAAAGATGTTCTTGAATTTGAAAATGATATGGGTAGTCAATTGGTCCGCGCCTAAAAATGTAAGCGCTTACATTTCATAATGTAACCCATGCCCATATACTTGTCAATACTAATTTTGTGAAATGTGATCCTTATTGAAATTAGTTGTAACGGCTCAGATGTCAGCTCCTGCGGTTCATATCTTGTGGCGGGAGGCAGTTTAGTCGGTCTGTTTCTGCGGTTCAAGGCCTGGGGCGAGAGGCAGTTTAGTCGGTCTGCTCCTGCGGTTCATGGCCTGGGGCGAGAGGTAATTTAGTCGGTCAGCTCCTGCGGTCCCATGGCCTGAGGTGAGAGATAGTTTACTCGGTCTGCGTCTGCGGTTAATAGTCATAGACGAGTAACAGTTCAGGCAGGCTGCTTATAGAGTTCGTTATCGGGGGAAGAGCATACATCTTCGTGAGAAAAACATTGTCGGTCCGACTGAGAGATCGCGTAGGCGGCTTGTCGCCTACGCAAGCTCGCAGGGAAGGACCGGCGTTTTTCGATGAAGATGATGCTCTTCCTCCGAGCCTTGAAGCATCGGCAGCCTGTCCGAACTATTACGACTCTAACCTATTGAATTGCGCCTCGAGATACGCGCAGTCATCCGCGAAGCGGTCGGGCGAGGAATTCTCGAGAAGGCCGATGATGTGCGGTTTCCTCTCGCGAATGTGGCGCATTAGAGCTTCATAATGGAAATGGCCTTCACCGGGATGACGGTACAGCTGCTTCTCGCCGTCGAACACGAAATCCTTGAGGTGGAGCACCGAGATCCTGTCTCCGTACAGCTCGAAGGCTCTGTCAATGATGGCCATCTGGCCCTCCGGGTCGAACTCCACATCCGGCGTCATCAGGTTGACCGCATCCAGAATGACCTCTACTGCCTCGGAATCGATATCTTTAAGGAAGCGATCCATCATCTCCGGGGAGTGGAGAGTGTGGTCGAACACGCCCTCAACACCGACCGTCACGCCGATCTGCTCTGCCGCGCGCACGATGTTACGGAATGATTTCAGAATAGTCTGATAGCACTCCTCTGTCTTTGTGAGAGGGGTCACCTTGAAGTCTGTAGAAAATCTGCCCGTCTCTGTGCCGACCATGTCCGCGCCGATCCGCTTCGCGTATTTCAGATGATCGATAAACCTTGCAACTGCGGCCTCTCTCGCCGCGTCATCCGGGTTGGCCGGGTTGATGTAGCATCCGAGCACTGCGATATGAATATCGCGCTGCTCAAGCTCACGGCGGATATAGTTGCCGAAGCCCGCGCTGTAGTGACCGACGGAGAAGTCGTAATCTGATACAGACTTTCCGAACGCCAGCTGAACATGTTTTATTTCCGCTTCGCTGACTGCGTCAAGTACTGTGAGAAGCGGCCCCTTCGGGCAGAAATCGTGAACGCGCATACCAAATTGAATCATAGTTGCCTCCTTAATTTATATCTCAGTGGAAAAGTCTTCCACCGCTATTACAGAATCACTGTCGGGTTCCCATCCTGCTGCGGCTGCATAAATACTTCTTCCTCGCTCTGTCTGTACTGCCTCGGCGGCATACCGTAAGCAGATCGGAACGCGTCTCCGAAATAATTGGAACTGTTGAAACCGCACTGCCTGGCCACTTCACTTATCGGCAGACGTGTTTTCCGGAGCAGGTCCGCCGCCTCTCGAAGCCGGACAAATGTCAGATAATCCCTGAATCCGGTCCCAACGATCTCCTTAAATTTTCTGGAAAAGTAAGTAGGTGCCAGTCCGGCTTCATTTGCAACATCCTCCAGCGTGATGTTTTCGGAGTAATTGTCATGTATATACTTGACTGTGTCCTGCATGGCGGCTGTGATCGGAGAGATTTCATTCAGCTCCGGCTCATGCACATGTCTGGACAGAAACAGGAGCATCGCGGGGAATATGTAACTCAGAATCGTATCCCCGAACGGGCTCGCTTCCCGGTAGTAGGTGAGCATTTCTTCAAATGCGGACTGAACCTTGTCCCTCACATCTCTGTCCACGTGATATACCGCGGCTTCTTTTTCTGCCTTTGAAAAAATCTGCAGATGGTCACTAAGATCCGGAGAAAATAGGTGCTCATCAAAGTATATCGCGAACCGATCGTGGATCGGTTCCTTTATATATACATTGTAATGGTATTGGCCGGGCGGGATGATCAGGAGATCCCCGGGATTCAGTTCAATGCTGGAGTGATAAATAAAAAATCTGCAGTGCCCTTTAATTAGGTAGAAAAACTCATAAAAGGGATGATAGTGCGCGTGCGGCTGAAAATGCTGATTGGTCCGCCGCTTCTTATCAATATTAAAATGATTTCGGAGACGCCCGGCGTCTCTTGAACTCGGTCGGATCTCTCTAGTGATGTTTTCCATAAGCAACCTCGATATTCGGAATAATTGTAATAGGACTCAAGCTGCACTTTTAACTGGTGTAAGCACTTACAAACGAATAAGCATTTTTTCTCTAACCACCGTTTTCCTGTATCAGATTATATAAGAAATACAGTTTTTTTAAAACAGGGTTGGCAAGAT
>JAFRCB010000165.1 GCA_017404585.1 Lachnospiraceae bacterium | reverse complement strand
CACATCGCTGCCGTAGCCAGGCAGGCACTCCATGTTCGTCTCCATAAATCTTTTGAGGATTTCCGGGTGGGCTCCGCATATATAGTCGCTCTGAAATGAGATCATTGTGTTCCTCCATACTTCCATTGACAGTTACCTGCCAGATAATCTTATTCTGATAACGACATTATATCTGGTCATAATTCCTTTTGAAAGTCTGTATACAAAACTCCGGCTCGTTATCTCAACAATTCAGTCTATCACCCCACAATCAATTTTATGTAAACCTCCTGTAACCCGAGCAACTATTTACCTTCATAAGCAAGTTTTAGTTGCCTCCGCCATGGACCCAATGAAACTTGCCAGGTCCAAAGGCAACTATCACACCCAGCAAGCTGGATTTCAGTTGCCTCCGCCAAATTCCCAACGCACAAGCATTGACTTCAGAAATAATCTACATGATCAGCACAAACCAGTTGCCGAACGCAACGTCCATACATTAAAATATTCTTATAAATAATTTGTAAGTATATAATTATCACTCAAATCCAGCAAAAAAGGAGGAATGACTATGCGATACATATGCATGATCTGCGGCTATGTCTATGACGATGCCAAGGAAAAAGTGCCGTTCGAATCGCTCCCGGCCTCATGGAAATGTCCGCTGTGCGGCGCAGCTAAATCAGACTTCAAGCCGGAAGAAACCCCGGTAAGCAAGCTGTCAGATAAAGATAATTCTCAAGAAGTTCCGGCATCCAAGATGAAACCGGTTTCACAACCAGCAAATGCGAATCCAGCTTCAGCACCAACAAAGGCATCTACACCCCCAACAGCCCAAATCGATACCCCTGCAGATAAAGACTCAGACCTCAAAAAACTCTCCCCCGATCAACTCTCTGCACTCTGCTCCAATCTCGCCCGAGGCTGCGAGAAACAGTACAAGCCTGAAGAGGCAGGTCTCTTCAGAGAACTTGCTGATTACTTTGCTTCTGTCACCCCGGCAATTGATGACGCAAGTGTGGAAAATATAGCCGCTCTTCTGTGGAGCGATATTGACAACTACAGCGGTCTTCGGGCAGCTGCCGATGAGGCCTCAGACCGCGGTGCCGCGCGGGTATGTGTATGGGGAGAAAGAGTGACAAGAATGCTCTCGTCTCTTGTAATCAGATACCTCAATGAAGGCGAAGCATTGCTCGCTGACACAAATATATGGGTCTGTACCGTCTGTGGATTTGTCTTTATCGGAGACGAAGCTCCTGAGCTCTGTCCGGTGTGCAAGGTCCCGGCCTGGAAATTTGAGAAAATCGAAGGAGGTAAATAATGATGAAGACCTTTGCAGTCAGAAATTTAAAACTGTGCACCAAGGACTGTCTGTGCCTCTATGTATGTCCTTCCGGGGCAACCGATACAGAGAACAGCATCATTGATATAAGCAAATGTACCGGCTGCGGCGTCTGTGCCGATGCTTGCCCGAGCGGTGCGATCAGCATGGTCCCCTGGTTCTATCCGCCTCAGCAGCCGAAAAAAGACTCGGTCTGCTACGCCCTGAACGCTCTGGCGCAGAGCAAGCTGGACGCCGAAAAATCCGCTTTGCAAATATCAGCATCCACAGACAAAGACGGTCTCGCCCGCCTTATGAAAGCGGTCGCAAAATCCGAGCGGCTCATTGCCGAGGATATCATGCGTGAAGCAGGTTATATGCTTCCTCAGAGTCACAACACGCATGTGCTTCTTGAAAGTCTTATCAAAAATCCTCCGGAAGGGTTCCCTGTAGAGGCAGCGGAGAAGCTTCTTGCCATGCTTCCGGATAATGAATTATAATTATCAAGACCCAAGCAAATTCTTGCGCCACTCCGCCCTACACAAACCGAAAGGAAACCACTATGACACAATATGAACGCATGGTCAAAGGCCTGATCTATGATCCCGCCGATCCCGAAATTATGAATGAGCAGGTTCCGTATCAGGACAAGCTCTGGGAATTCAACCAACTGAAGACATCCGACTACGAAAAAAAGCAGCAGTACATGCACGAGGTCTTTGCCGAGTGCGGCGAGAACTCATATATCGAGCTTCCTTTCCGTGCAAATTGGGGCGGTCACAACCTCCACCTCGGCTCCAATGTATATGCCAATTTCAACCTGACTTTGGTCGATGACGGCCACATCTATGTCGGGGACAAGGTCATGTTCGGCCCGAATGTCACGATCACAACGGCCAACCATCCAATCGACCCTGAGCTCCGCGGCCGCGGTCTCCAGTACAACAAGGATGTCTACATCGGTGACAATGCCTGGATCTGCGCGGGCGTCATCATCCTTCCCGGTGTAAGGATCGGTAGGAACACCGTGATTGGCGCCGGCAGTATCGTCACTAAAGATATCCCGGATAACGTGGTGGCGGTCGGAAATCCATGTCGTGTACTCCGCGAAGTCTCTGAGCATGATCGTGAGTATTTCTATAAAAACGAGCGAATAGACTGGGAGAATCTGACGTAATATTCAGTTGCATATTATCTACGAACAGCCGGCTCTCGCCGGCTGTCCTTGCTCATATATGGATCACATTGGAGAAAACTAGAAGGAGGCAGTCTCAATCCGTCATATAAAGAGTTGCACTAGGTACACCAATGTGGAATCCTGCTTCCTCACATTAATACCTTCACCTGACGCACTCTCTCCCTCACAAAGTCAGCCCACACTGTCTCATCAAGATATGGCTGTGACTCATGCGTGTAAGTACCGGCCCTGTCCATGATCTCGATCTGATTCGGATGAGACGGAAGGGCAATGTCAACATGAATCCCTGCAACCTTGTCCGCATCCGCAAAGAATCGGTCGCGAAGATCCGGTGTCAGATACTTTGAGGTGGAATAATACTCGTCGTTCATTGTATTTGCACCTACACCGCCGTGCATAGCCACCGTATAGACGTCTCCTGTCACAGGATTCTTCTCCTCCCAGAAGAAACTTGTGCAGCCGATCGTGTGGCCGGGGGTCAGCATCGTGCGGATGCTTATGTTTCCGAGCTCGATGCGAGTGTCATCGTCATAAAAATAATCAAACTTGTCGATGTGCTGTACATGCGATCCCGAATCCGGAATATATGTCTCCTCCTCGCAGGCTTCAATGAAGGCTGCGTCCTCTTTCGAGATGTAGAGCGGAGCGCCTGTCAGCTGCTTCATGGCCATCGCTGCGCCCATGTGATCAAAATGCGCATGGCTGATCAGGATCTTCTTGATATCCGTCGGCTTGTATCCGAGCTTATAAATCGAATCGACCAGCAGATAATCAGATTCCGGAATTGCAGTGTCAATAAGAATCAGCCCGTCGCCTGTGTCAATCAGGTAGGCTCCGACCCATTTTTGTCCCGACACATAGTAGGTCTGCGGGGATACCTGGAACGGCTTTACAGCAATCGTCCAGGGCTCGCTTACAAGTGTTTCAACAGGGTGCGGAAGCGCCTTTGAACATCTGAATGCCATCTGTAACCTCTCTTTCTATCAGGCCTTATTTCTCTTGATTTTTGCAAATGCAGCCTTCAGTATCGGTGAGAACACGCACGCTATACCAATAATCATGAAAATGCAGGACAGCGGTCTTGTGAAGAATGTTGAAATGGTTCCTGTGTTCTGGAAGGCTTTCAGCATGTTGCTCTCAAGTGTTGGACCAAGTATGAAGGCCAGAATCAGCGGAGACTGCGGAAGCCCGCCGAAGGACATGATGAGACCGACGATGCAGAAGAAAATCATCATGCCGCATTTGTAAAGGCTCGAAGAATCCACGTATGCACTGATCAGTGAGATCACAATGAGGGCCGGATACATGAAGTGATACGGAACCTTGAGGATCAGCGGGAAAACTCTCATGCCGAGAGCCTGCAGTACGAAGCACACCAACGCGCAGATCGCGACTGTCGTGAACATGAGGTAGACAATGTCGCCTGAATTCCTGAAGACCATCGGTCCCATCTCAAGACCGTGGATGGTCAGAGCGCCGATAAGGAGCGCTGTAGCGGAGTCGCCCGGAATACCGAGAGCTGCCATCGGGATCATAGCACCTCCGATGGACGCATTGTTTGAGCACTCGGATGCCCACACACCTTCCGGATTGCCGGTACCGAACGTCTCAGGATGCTTGGAGTTGTTCTTTGCGACTGAGTAAGCGACCAGGTTCGAGAGGCCTGCGCCCATGCCGGGCAGGAAGCCGATGCCGAGACCGATCAGGAAAGAACGAATGATGTTGACAATATTTTCCATGATGTCGGACATCTTGATTCCGATGCCCTTGATCATTCCTGTGTCGACTTCCGGGAGCGGATCAAAGCCCTTGGCGTGCGCTTCAACCATGGCCGCGACACCGAAAATACCGATCAGAACGGTGGTCATTCCCAGACCGCCCATGAGGTACATGTTGTCAAATGTAAAACGAGCCTGCGCATCAATTGGTGAAAAGCCGACGGATGCGAAGAGAAGGCCGATGCACGCGCTGGTCAGACCCTTCAGCATGTTGCCTTTGGAGATTGCAAGGACCATTGTGATGGCCACGAAGCAGAGTCCGAAGTATTCCCACGGTCCAATTGCAAATGCAATATCCGCCACAGTCTGAGCCAAAAACGCGCCTGCGATTGCGCTGCCCGCCGTACCTATACAGGAGGCGACCATACCGATTGCGAGTGCTCTGCCTGCCATGCCCTTCTTGGCCATCGGATGACCGTCAAAGCATGTTGCGACAGATGACGGAGAACCCGGAATACCGAGAAGAACGGATCCGATGAAACCACCGGAGCAGCCGCCGATCCACAGCGAGAGAAGGAATACGATTGCCGGTCCGGTCTGCATGCCAAATGTCAGCGGCATGAAAAGCATAACGGCCATGGTTCCGTTGAGGCCGGGGATTGCGCCGAAGACCATACCGATTACATTGCCGGCCAGAAGGAGAATGAGTGAGAGTGGGTTTGTTATCTGTGAAATAATATAAGATGCATATTGTGCCATATCTTCTCTCCTCCCTTAGCCGAAAAGCTCGCCGGCCGGAAGCTGATAACCGAAGGCCATAACGTATACAAGATAGATGACAGCTGTGACAGCCGCTGCGAAAAGGATGCGCTGCCAGAGCTTAGTCTCATATCCATTTGCATACCATGTGCAGAGACCATACAGGAAAATGGGAGTTGCGATGAAATATCCTACGAATTTCATTGCAAGTACATAGGCCATAAGAGCAAGAAGATTGATGCCCAAGCGGATCCAGCCTGCTTTCACCATGTAGACCTTCTCCTCTTCTGTCTTCTTCATCCCTTCTACAAATATACCCGCACCGCAGATAATAAAGCCGATCGCAGCCAGTCCGGGCAGGGCTTTCGGTCCCGGGTAAGCCAGTGTGAATGGGACCTTAAAAGAACTAATCATGACAAATACGAACACACCGAGGATAACAATCAGTGCGCCGACAATCTGATCACGTGATAATTTCATCTTTTTACCTCCGGAGGCGGATGTTGCCACCCGCCTCCTAAATTTAACTCTTATGCAGAATCATTCCAGTTTCTGAGCAAGACCAAGCTCATCAACAAGGCTGTTGATCATTTCTTTCTGAGCTTCGAGCTGCTTGATGCCTTCTTCCTGATCGTAGAAGACCATGGCCATGCCGGCCGGCTCAAGAACTTCATTAACTGCGTCAGCCTGTGCAGCTGCTGCAAATGCATCATACAGGCCCTTTGCAACGCCCGCGTCCATATCCTTCGGGCCGGCGATAATTGTAAGTGTTGTGAAGTTAACAGCATAGCCGAGCTCGTCAAATGACGGAAGATCCGGAAGAACTGTTGACTTAGCGCCCTCTTCGCCGTTAGTTACAACTGCGAGGCCGTGAGCCTTGCCGGACTCGACGTACTGAGCTGCCTGATTTACGTTGACGATGCAGGCGTCGATTGTGTTGCCTACGAGAGCTGTAAGCTTCTCTGTGTCGGAACCGGCTTCAACAAATTTTGCCTGGATGCCTGTAGCCTTAGCCATCAGACCGGAAACGATATGCATGGAGCCACCTGTCTGAACACCGATCTTGATCTCATTGTTCTTGCCATACTCAATGAACTTGTCAAGTGTGTCCAGATCGGACTCGCCGTTTGTAACGAGGCAGTACTGAGCCTTCTCTGTGCCCTGTGCAATGCCGATGACTGTGAAGTCATCAAGAATATCATGATCATAAACACCGGTAGCTGTCGCGATCAGCATGGATGTGTGATACTGAAGAATTGTGGAGCCGTCGCCCTTGGCGTTTCGAACTGTCTCCATCGCTACGACGCCGTTGCCGTCCATGTTGTTGACAACTGTCATGTTGGAGCCGGTGTCGGATGTGATCTGCTGTGTGAGTGCTCTTGCCATAACGTCTGTACCGCCGCCTGCCTTGGCCGGTACCTGAACTGTGATGTTCTTCGGAAGTGCTGCCGCTGCAACATCTGCTGTTGCTGCTGCGCCGGATTCAGCTGTGTCTGCGCCGCCTGCCGGTGCTGCGCTGCCTGATGAGGATGATGAGCCGCATCCCATCATGGAACATACTGTCATAAGTGCTGCAAGTCCCAGTGCAATTCTCTTCTTCATGTTTTTCCTCCTTAATAAGTGAATAAGAATTGATCTTGTCTTCAAGTTGTCTTTATTATAAAATAGTAATTGACTTAGCACAAATTAGAGTATTTAATGTTATGACTTAATCTAATTAAGTCTATATTGCGCAGTAAGGGGCTGATATCACTTAATATATTTGAGTCACTTAGCGTAGTGATGGGCTCACAATACACTGGAGTCAGCTAAAACCATTGCTGTCAGTGCTTTGTCCACGGAGTATAGGGACGAGGGAGATATGACACTCGTGCTTTATCCTCGGAGCATTGTGGCGAGGGGGCTATGACACTCGTGCTTCATTTAGACAGATTTTCACATTATATACGGAAGGGTAATTATATGGATCTATCACAGCTTGAGAATATAATTGCAATCGCAGAGGAGAAAAACATAGCAAGGGCAGCCGAGCGAAAATTTCTCACCCAGTCTGCCCTGAATCAGCAGCTGCTTCGGCTCGAAAAGGGGCTTGGCACGCCGTTATTTGAAAGAAAATACCACTCGCTGGAACTGACTCCGGCGGGAAATGCATATGTAATGACCGCACGCGAGATGCTGAAGATGAAAGATGACACATACAAAATCATTCAGGACATCGCACGTAACGATGCTGGCGAGATTTCGATTGCCTTTACACCGGAAAAAGGCGCGATCTTCTTCGCGGATGTCTATTCTGCCTTTCGTGAGAAGTATCCCAAATTCACTTTCCGTACTTACGAGGCCAGAGTTCCGAGAATTATGCAGCTGCTCCTCAAGCAGGAAATCACTTACGGCCTCATCACCTATTCCGAGCACAACAT
>JAFRCB010000164.1 GCA_017404585.1 Lachnospiraceae bacterium | reverse complement strand
GGTATTCGCCTACGTTGGTCTCCTGACCATTCAGGGTGATGCTTGTGAGCGCATCTTCTCCCTGCAGACCCTCTACTGTGACTTTTGCGTCAAAGCCTTCAGCATAGGTCTGGTTGTCCTCACCTTGTGCCGCTCCGTTGTAAACATGAGTCTGATCTTTCGCGGTGATCGTCAGAGATGCCTTGGTGATAGTAAATGTTCCAGGAACGTAAGTGACGTTATAGTTACCCTGCTCTGCCTCGCCGGATGGAGTGATGGCATATTCGCCTACATTCTCGCCCGGTGCTCTGCTGATCGCTACTGTCAGAACGCTCTCTTCGTCTCCGTTCTGGAGGCCTGTTGCGGTCCATGTGAGCTCAGGATCCTTCGCACCGTAAACTTTGCCGGTATCAACCGCAGTTACCGTAACGTTCGCCTTAGTGATGGTGAAGGTTCCCGGGACGTAAACAACTTTGTAGTTGCCCTGTTCTGCCTCGCCGGATGGGGTGATAGCATATTCGCCTACGTTCTCGCCCGGTGCTCTGCTGATTGCAACTGTCAGAACGCTCTTATTATCTCCGTTCTTAAGACCGTCTGCTGTCCATGTAAGGGCAGGGTCAGCAGAACCATATACTTTATCTTTATTCTCAGCAGTTACTGTTACAGTTGCCTTGGTGATGGTAAATGTGCCTGTTGCATATTCAACATCATAGTTACCCTGTACCGCTTCACCGGATGGGGTAATCGTGTAGGTTCCGACGTTTTCGCCAGCTTCTCTTGAAACTGTAACTGTCAGAAGGTCTTTAGTGTCTTGGCCCTTGAGGCCTGATACCGACCAGGTGAGTTCAGGATCGCGGTCACCATATACTTTGTCCTTGTTGTCAGCAGTTACTATGACCTTAGCTTTGCTGATCGTGAAAGTTCCTGTGTTATAAACTACATCGTAGTTGCCCTGTACCTCTTCACCGGATGGGGTGATAGCATATTCGCCTACGTTCTCGCCCGGTGCTCTGCTGATCGCTACCGTAAGAACGCTCTTATCATCTCCATTTACGAGACCGCTGGCAGTCCATGTGAGCTCAGGATCGCTCTCACCATATGTCTTGCCTTTGTTATCTGCAGTTACAGTAACTGTAGCCTTTGTAATGGTCAGAGTTCCTGTATTATATACAACATTGTAGTTGCCCTGTACCGCCTCGCCCGATGGGGTGATTGTGTAGGTTCCTACATCTTCTCCTTCTTCTCTGGAAATAGCAACAGTGAGGACACTTTCTGCATCCCCGTTCTGGAGGCCTGTTGCAGTCCAGGTGAGTTCAGGTTCGGTTCCGCCATATACTTTATTTTTGTTGTCAGCTTTAACGGTTACAGTTGCCGGAGTAATGGTAAAGGTTCCCGTCTTATACTCTACGTCGTAGTTGCCCTGCACTGCCGCGCCGGATGGGGTGATAGTATAGGTTCCTACATCTTCTCCAGCCGCTCTTGAAACAGCAACTGTAAGAACATCTTTCGTATCTCCGTTTTTAAGGCCGTCTGCTGTCCATGTGAGTGCTGGATCTACAGAACCATAGACTTTGCCCGTATTATCCGCAGTTACAGTGACCTTGGCTTTGTTGATCGTCAGGGTACCTGTCTTGTACTCAATCTCATAATTACCCTGTACTTCTGCGCCTGCAGGGGTAATGGTATAAGTTCCTACAGCCTCGCCAGGTTCTCTCGTAACAGTAACTGTCAGATCCTCTTTCTTATCCTCACCCTGGAGACCTGATACCGTCCAGGTGAGTGCAGGATCCGGATCACCATAAGTCTTACTCAGGCTATCTGCCGTTACTGTGAGCTTAGCCTTGGTGATGGTCAGTTTTCCCGGTGCGTATATGATGTTGTAATTGCCGGTTGCTGTACCGACTACTGCATCGCTTGGAACGATCTTTCCGGAATACTCACCTACATTCTTCTCCTGACCGTTCAGCTTGATGTATGTAAGTTTATCGCTTCCCAACAGACCTGTTACATTGACCTTCTCATTGATCTGTGCCTCTGAAGTATAAGCAGCGTTATTCTCTCCCTGAAGCGCGCCATTATATACGTAAGTCTGCTCATTTGCTGTGATCGTCAGATCAGCCGGTGTGATCTCAAGCGCACCCGGCGTAAATGTCGGGGTGTTGTAGTTAGCAGTCACATCTTTTCCATCATGGGTGATCGTGAAAGCAGGATCAAACGCTGACTCATTATATGTGCCAACATTTGTACCGGCAGCAGGTGTGTATTCCACCTCGAGAATATCGCCGTTTCCGAGACCTGTAACAGTATAGGAGGTCTTAGCATCTTCGCCTTCGCCTTCTGTACCTGTAATGGTCTCACCTGTACCTGTAACTTCGCCCGGGAATATGTATCCTGACTGCTCCGCGGCATTGTAAGTCACAGTCTTTTTATTTACAGTTACTACAAGATCTGCCTTGGAAACCGTGAGAGTTCCGAGGTTTTCTTTAATTTTATAGTTTTCCGGATTTACTGATTTCCAGTCGATTTTGTAAGTATTCTTACTGGATCCGACATCAGTCTGCGATCCGGTTGCTGTTACCGTTACTCCTTTTGCCTTATCCGAAGCAATCAGGCCGGTTTTATCGCTCGCATCTGCTTGCTCGCTCAAGGATGCCTCATCCTTCGTCAGAGGTGTTCCATCATAGGTCTTGGAATCAGAGCCGGTTGTAACAGTTAATTCTCTAGGCAGGATCTGCAGCTGACCGGAACGTACAAACAGATTTACACTGTAGTTATCGTTCTCAGGCAGATCAGATTTCTTAAAGTCAAGTGTGTAGTTATAAGTTCCTGCATCTGTCTGTGACTCTACATAGTAGTGGAGACCGGCTGCTGACTCATCATGCTTGACATTGCTTAGTGCGGTGATCTTCTGCCAGATCTCTTGCTGATAAGCTGCCTTATATTTTGGATTGCTGATCAAGACATAGTCGTCAAGTGTCTTGGAGCTGTTTGTAAATCCGGCTTTCTTCTCTGTTCCATCGTAGATGATACCTGTCCAGCGGTCAGGCTCAATACGAACGGTTACATTGATCTTGGTCACTTCAAGCTTGCCGCTTATATAGCGGATGCTGTAGTAATTGCTCGAAGTATGTGCGCCGGATATCACCGCATCGTGCGGTTTGACGGTAGCAACACCAGCATTCACACGGCCTTTGCCATCCTCAGAATCAGCATTGGTATATGTATACTGAACTGAAGCAAGGCTATCGCCTTCCAGCAATCCTTCAGTCTTTACCTGTCCCGCCAGGTCTTCAGGCAATTTCAAGGCCGTGCCATCATACTGCTTATTTCTGTCGATTACAGTAATTGTGGCTTTTTTCTTATAGAAAAGCGTGAAAGTCAGTCCGCTGTCAGCTACCTCGCCGGTAATCTT
The DNA here is from genome assembly GCA_017404585.1 of Lachnospiraceae bacterium. Taxonomy (GTDB): domain Bacteria; phylum Bacillota; class Clostridia; order Lachnospirales; family Lachnospiraceae; genus Chordicoccus. Next base: position 12,976 of record JAFRCB010000164.1, on the reverse strand, counting down.
ATAGCTGCTGCCGGCTTCCTCTCCATCATATTCAGTTCCTTCTACTGCCTTATCCAGCTCCCATCCCGCAATCGGAGTACGGCTGAGAGTGAATGTTTTACCGACTTTATAGCGTTTGACGCTTGCCGCTACAGGATTTCCATTCTCATCTATTACCGGATTACCGTTCATGTCAACATAGTTGACCGTAACCTCAGCGTTCTTGTAGCTGGAGTAGTAGAACGTAAATACGTTATTCTCCGCATTTGCAGTGAGAACAAATGTCTTCTCAACTTCATCCGGGAAGAATTCCAGTCCATTGAGCTCCGGGTGAGCAGCATAGAGCGCTGTATAGTCAACACTCTTTGCATTTTCGATTATGGATGCTCTGGTGCCAGGTACATCTTCAACTACCTTCTCCGCAGCTACCTCAATATTTCCAGGATACTCCTCCGGATCGAGTATGTATTTGACCGTGTAGCTTGTCGAATCGGCCTTAGCGCTGTAAACGAATGTAATGACATTGTTCTCGTCATTATCCGTCAGTTTCAAAGTCTTGCTGTTCTCATCCGGTCTGTAGCCGGCTACAGCAATTGCACTTTCTGTAACAATCTGGTCGATAGTCAAATTCGGGTTAGAAACGACCTTATCGTCTGCTACAGGTTTGTTATCTTCATCAACATATTTAACTGTATAACTCAGAGACTTGCGCGACCAGTGAGCATAAACCGTTGTGTCTTCAACGATCTGAGTATTCCAGTCGAACAACTCATCTCCGTCTGCAGCTTTATACCAACCCTCGAAATTATAACCCGCCTTCGTAGGACTGGTCTCAGGAGCAGTCGCTTTGTGAGACTTCTCGATAGTCTGATCAGGAGCTAAAGTCTCTTCAGGATCGTCGCCATCAACAAAGTGTACAGTGTAATTTGGAGCGATCCATTTTGCATAAAGCGATAGACTTGCCTTCCCGGCTTCAGCGCCTGCAGGCATCTTATCGAATGCGTATGGATTTCCCTGGCACTCAGGGTTGCTATACCATCCACCCCATTCATAATCACTATCTACTCCCCAGGACGCCTTTTGCGCTGCAGTTGGTTCCCAGTTATATGTACTGCTATTGATATTAGCGTCAAACTTTATACCGGTCTTAGTATCGACTTTATTACTTCCATAGAAGTATTCGATATTATAAGTGTTACGATCGTAATAGAAATTATATGTATACTGTAGGGTAACATCATAACGTGTCAGGCCACTGTCAACACTGTTTCTACGTACACGATATAAATGGCCTTCAAATTCATAGTATGTCCTAGAATTCCCTCCTTGCTTATTATCATCTCTAACCCATCCACCATTGTTATTCTGCGTTACCGATGTAATTGCATTCCCTGTAGAAGGATAGGTATTGTTAGGACGCGATGCATCACCATTGTGTTTCGTGTATCCAGGAATAGTTTTTGAGCTCAGTCCTGACTGTGAGGAGTACGTGGAGTAAGTTTGGCTATATAAATCTGAAACTATATAGTCATCATTATCTGCATTCTGAAGCCAGTATTTTACCTGATAAGTATAAACTGTCCCAGCCCATTGCCCAGTATATGTTGCACTTGTTCCACGGGTCGGCAAAAGTTCAGTATTTAAAATCAACTGCTTTGTTACCCAAACACCGTCATAGTTAGTTGATGAACCCTGCCACCCATAGAAGTAATATGGATTGTAGGAATCTGAATCCCATATTGTCGCATTATCACCATTAATTGGCCATTTGTCAGAGATGTCTTGTCCTAGTTTTGCGGTAAAAGTATATTTCTGTGAACCAGATGTATTGTTATACGTTGTTCCACCAATTGTCATTTTATAAGTATTATAAGAGCCCAAATTGAATGTGAACGTATATTCGATCAGTTTATAATACACGTATAAAACCGATGCCCCGTCGGCTGAAATAACTACACTTGATGATGCGTTCCTTTCATCATCTTTTACCCATCCTTCCTTACTCTTATTTGGAATAGAACTATCATTGGCACGAACAGTGCTACCAACTGTTGCATGACCTGTCTCGGAGTTATCATAAACGAAGGCTGACTGTGTCCCTGCATCATTGTACTTTTCAAACATGTATACAATGGTGTAGTCGACAGTATCGCCTTTCCACTTCGCATAGATGGTGGTATTGCCATTGATTTTAACAGTGTTCCCTGCAGGCTGAGTAAGCGCTTCGTCAAGATACCATCCGTCAAATGTGTATCCGTCCCTGGTTGGGTTTTGGTTTCCACTTGGCAGGGTTGCAGTTGAGCCATATGTGTAAGTACCGCCGCTGACGTAGCTACCGCCGTTGGTCTCAAATGTGAGCTGGAAGTTCTTGCGCTTATAGAAGACCTTTACCTCCTTCTTTGGCTGTCCATTAAGGCCGGAAGTGTCAATGACTTGGCTTTCTGCGCGTTCCAGTACTGCAAAATCAAATGTCTTGACTGGAGGAGTGACATTACTGTTCAGAACTCCCTGAACATCTGTTACTCTGGAGTCTGAGATCTCTGTATATCCGTCTCCGGTAAGATCTTTGAGCATGTAAACATAATCATATACTGCTGTATATGGAACATACTTGAATCTGACAACACATTCGTGACTGGTCCCCTCAAAGTTTGCCTTTGTTACCGTAGCGGAAGGTGTTTCCGGATAGTAGATCGGAGCGCCTGGAACCTCATTAGGATCTGTCTGGGTAGAAGATGGAGCAACAATAGTGTATGGATTTTCCCTATCAGTTAATTCATGTTCCTCGACCTGCAGAAGGTCTCTGTTAAAGACAACTTCTCCGCTGTTTCCTATGTAGTAATATTCTGCAGTAACATTATAAATGTCGATGTCGCGGAATTTTGCCATAACGGTCATGTTGTCGGTAACTACAGTCTCTGCAGTTACTTCCGTGTCCGTTGGCTCCAGCTTTCCATCTTCACCCCTGTTTGCAACGACCCATTTCTCAAACACCTTGTCTGCGATGAATGGGTTCTGCGGCATAGTGCCGATCTTCTCTCCACTCTGGCGGTAGTACTGTGCCAGTTTCTCGATTTCCTGATCACCATCAACGACAATAAATTCGACATAATACTCATCGTCAAATATAGCTGTCAGTCCAAGATCAGAAGTAACAGCCTCGCCGCCTTCATACTGAGTGTCGCCAACGAACCAGCCGATGAACTCTTTACCTTCGACTACCGGATCCGCCGGCAGTTCAAGCTCATCGCCCTGATAGTATGTATCTGTTTTATAGGTTTCACCTTCAACAGTGAAAGTCACGTTAAACACGTTCTGGTCATATTCTGCCCATACGTCGGTATTCTCAGTGACTGATACGTTGTTGGTGAAAGCTCCGCCATCATAAACCCACTTTCCGGTAAAGCCAGGCTTTTCCGGAACCGCCGGCATATCATTTATGCTATATCGTGTCTCATAGTCGACCTTAATCGAAGTGATTAAGGTTTCCTTATCTTCCTTATAGAATTTAACAGTGTATTCTATATTGTCATATGAAGGAACTATTTCCAGATCACTTTTAACTTTATAAGTGCTGTCGATCCTGTCTCCGGCCACCCATGAACCCTGACCGGAAGAATCATATGTGCCTATTGCCCAATGACCTATATGGTCATCATACGGCACGGTAGCAGGCAGCTCGCCAATGGCAGTGCCATCCTCGGACTGCTCGATCTGTCTGGTTTCTATTACGATTCCGTCTCTGTTGCGGAAATTTACAGTCCAGGTTGGAGCCGATTCCTCTTTCGGCTCTCCTTCTGTTTCTCTATCGCCTTTTTCAGTCGTTTCCACATCTGCCTGAGGCTCTTTTTCATCGCCTTCGGCTTTTTCCGCATCAGTATCCGCTGCGCCTTTTGCCCCTCTGAACATCGGTTTCTCTGCAACGCCAACAACGGCATATACGTATGGCTCTGCCATCGTAAATGCCTCTGCTAATTTGCCCGCGTCGACCGGGATGCCGTCTTCTCCGATCCGGACGACTTTGTAGGTCAGTCCTTCGACCGGGTCGGTCACGTCAAGAGCCACGGACATGTCGCCTTTGGCAGCCTCGGTGAATGTCAGCCTGACTGCTCTGAGGTCTTTGACTTCTCCCTGAACGCTGTCACTGACTGCTTTCCCGTAGTCGTCCGCAGAGAGAACTTCAACATCCATCTCGGTCCCTTCCGGGAAAGTGCCTCTGACCTTGACGTTGACATTGTTTGCAGCTGTCTGGTCAAATTCTCTGTCCTCGTAGGTGACTTCTTCGGCCGGTGTTTCCTCAGCGGCAGGCTCTTCGGCGGTGCCTTCCGGAGCTGCTTCCTCATTGTCCTGAGGCTGCTCGTCCTGAGGAGTGTCGCTGTCTTGCGCGGCCGGTTGCTCTGCCGGGGTTTCGCCGTCCAAAGCATCCTGTTCAGGCTGCTTTGGTTCTGCTGCTGGTTCCTGCTCCGGCTCCGTGGCTGGTGCAGGCTCGGCCTCCGGCTCCGGTTCTGCGGCCGGCGTCTCCTGAACCTTCGGCTCTGCCGGTTCTTCCTTGACTTCCGGTTCTTCTGCTGTTACCGGTGCCTCTTCCTTAGGTGCATCAGCTTCTGTGGCTGATGCTTCTGGCTCTTCCGCCTCTGTCTCGACAACAGCCGGTTCGCCTGCCGCATAAGCTAAAAAGCCGGTCGGCATATAGGTGACGATCATTGCTGCCGAAAGGAGGAATGCAAGGAATCTTCTCAAAGTCTGGTTTTTCCTGTTCATGGTGTTTCCTCAGCTTTTCTTTATATATGTAATAGCTTGATTGATTAACGATTTTGGGCGGGTTTCGGCGCTCGGAAACTTTTCTGTACGCAAAAATCTCCGGGGCGCACTTGCCCTTATACAGAGCAATAATATTTACAGGAACGCAACGAAATCGCTACAAATTGACCTGTTTTATGGCAGTTTATATATTTTTTAAGATTATTTTTTTGCAGGCGTTTCTCGAAAATTGTTTCGTTGGGAAAAGACTGTAAATATGGTATTCGCTGCGAAAAATGCCCTATATATAGTATCCGCCCAGCGATATCATCCAGATTAAATTCCAGGCTCTTTCGAAACTCTTTCTCCTCATTTTTCCACACTCAGCTACTACCGGTGATGTGTAGATTTAACGTTCATTACTTGATACGGCTGCCCGTGGTTATAAAGCTGCCGATTGAGAATGTTTTTATTGAAACTATCGCAGATTTTCCTGATAAATCGGTCCTTTTATTGACCAGTCGTTCATAATTATCTGCATAGAATCCCCATCTTATTGATTAGAATCCAAGTTATTTTAACCTCTTTTGAAGCCAAAGCGCAACAAATCTGAAACATTATTTATAAAGAAATACCCCCTTCTCAGGGGGTATTGAAATGCACTTGCGTTGCGATTACAACATGTTGTATTTTTCTATGAGTTGCAGTCCACTAATTGTGTTAGTTAATTTTATCTCTATTAGCAACCTTTTTTACGCTTATGCGCATCCGGCTGCCGACTTCTGCAAAGAGAAAGCCTTCGAGAACCAGCATTACAGCGATCGCTTTGCCCAATGGTTTTGTCAGCGGCAGGGCCAAAATACCCAGCATCGGGATGTGCCATATGACTTTGCCCTCGATGTTGTCGTACCGGACCGGCTCGCGGTCGGCATTGGCGTTGGCGTCGCCTTTGGTAATGATCGTTCTGCTGTCTGTGTTGTTCACGACGACTCTGTGGGTGATCGGAACGTCGCGGTCGCTGGTCTTGAAGAAGACGATGATGTCGTCGGTCTCAAGGGCGGCCGGGTCCACGTCTCTGGCGTAGATCATGGAACCGACCGGAATGGCCGGGACCATGCTGCCCGAAGCGACGAGGTAGGTCTTGAAGCCAAGGATCCTCGGCGCGATCAGAAGAGTGCACATTATAAGCGAAAGCGCCAGGATCACCGTTCCGACAATCGAAAGGATCCGGCCACGCCTGGCCCGGCTGGTTCCGCCGCTCCGCTTTGGACGGGCCGGGGTTTTCGCCTGGGCTTCTGCCTGGGTTGGCTCCGGAGTTGGCATCCGGGTGGCCGCCGGTGTTGGAGCCGCCTCTGCCTTGTCCGGGATCACCGGCGCAGGCGGGGCCGCTGCCGCTTTGGCAAAAGCCTCGTCCGACAGGTAATTGTCCTCTATATTATCTATGTAATCTATGTCCTCATTGTACATAGACATGTGGCGTTCTACTCTGCTCAATGATCTGTTTATCTCCTGAAGGTTGTGTTTGGATGATTATATCAGGCGGGTCAAGGGAGACGCTATGACTCCTTCCCTGCTGTGTTTCCGCTCGCGCTTCCGGTGATGGTCAGGAAGGAGGCGGTGATCAGCAGGATGATGCCGGCCACGGTGTTCCAGTATATCGTCTCATGCAGGATGAGGATGGCGAAAACCGGCGCTATTGCCGGCTTGATGAAGAATGTGATCGAGCCGGTGACTGCGTCGGAGTATCTGATCGCAAGGAAATATGTAAGGTAGCCGATGCCGGTCACAACGATACCGCAGTAGATGATGACGCCAAGATTCTGGCTGATTCCGGCGGTCGCGGAATGCCCGGTCAGGATCATGATCACGAGCAGGATCAGGGAGCCGGTGATGAAGCTCACGCTGGTCTGGGTGAAAGTCCCGATTCTGGCGATCGACCTTTTGCCCATGACGGAGTATGCGCCAAAAGTCACTGCGGCAAAGATCAGGATGGCGATGCCGAACGGGGTGTTGCCCGGCTGGACGTCCCACGGCCTGATCATGAGGAGGATCGCAACAAGACCGATGCAGAAGGCGACCCATTTGCGCCTGTTCATTTTCTGGCCGAGCAGGAAGTGCGCGATCAGCATGGTAAAAAGTGGATTTGTGCAGATCAGCGGGGCTGCGGTCGCGGCGTTGCAGTGCATGACGCCGATCTGGTACGACAGCATGCTGACCGGGATGCCCATGGTGCCGACCAGTGTGACCCAGCCGAGATCACGCGCATTCATGCGGTAACCGCTTTTGCGGCATTCTATCATTGACGGCGGCAGGAGGACCAGCCCGCCGAGCAGGAATCTCAGGAACGTCAGCTGGAGCGAGTCGAGCTGCGCCCCGGCAGTTTTGAGCGCCACCTCCATAGTGGCGAAAATTACAGCTGTTAAAACGATTAAAGCGACAACTTTTTTCATATGAAAATACCTTATTTCTTATGTTATTGGCGGACCCGCAGGGAGCTGAGCGCCCCTCAGCCCGCTGATTTATTATAGAATTCTGCGGAAACCGATGCAAGCAGCTGACCTGGCGCTTTGCGCGCAATATCGGGAATTCGCGCCGGAGTGTATTCATAATGCATTATTCAATAGTGTATAATTTGATTGTAAAGGGTAAGTAATTGGGAAGGATCATAGATGAGGTGCAGGTATGGATAAGAGCGATGTAAGGTATGGCAATTACATACAGATACTTAAGGAAGAGCTGCTGCCGGCGATGGGCTGCACCGAGCCGATCGCGATCGCTTATGCGGCGGCCAAAGCAGCAGAGGTCCTCGGCGTGCGGCCTGAGCGGATGCTCGTCGAGGTCAGCGGCAATATTATAAAAAATGTAAAGAGTGTCGTGGTTCCGCATACGGGCGGGTTGCGCGGGATACAGGCAGCAGCGGCGGCTGGTGCTGTGGCGGGAGATGCTTCGGCCAAGCTCGAGGTCATTTCCAATGTGAGCAGGGAGCAGATCGATGAGATGACTGATTATCTGGCTTCCACTGAGATCGAGGTGCGTCACGTCGACAACGGGCACATTTTCGACATCGCGATAACTGCTTCTGCCGGAGCGAATGAGACCTGCGTGCGCATCGTGGACTTCCACACGAACATCGTGCTGGTGCGCCGGAACGGCGAAGTCCTCTTCGAGCGCGAGATCGCCAATGTTGCGAGTGCCGGCGCTCTGACTGACAGAGAATGCCTCACGATCGAAGGCATCGTGGACTTTGCGAATTCCGTGGATACAGAAGACGTGCAGGAGACTCTCGATCGCCAGATTTCGTACAATATGGCGATTGCCGAGGAAGGTCTGCGCGGCAACTACGGCGCGAATATCGGGTCGGTCCTGCTCGCGCGCCATCCGGATGATATTACATACAGGATGAGAGCTTACGCGGCGGCGGCCAGCGATGCGAGGATGAACGGATGCGAGCTGCCTGTCGTCATCAATTCCGGCAGCGGCAACCAGGGCATCACATCCAGCGTTCCGGTCATCGTGTACGCGCGCTGCAACAATAAATCACACAAAGAGCTGCTGCGCGCTCTGACTGTTTCGAATCTGGTCACGATCCATCTCAAGACCGGCATCGGCAGACTGAGTGCATACTGCGGTGCGGTCAGCGCGGGATGCGGCGCGGGCGCCGGGATCGCCTACCTCCAGGGATGCGATTTTGAAGGGATCGCGCACACGGTAGTCAACGCGATCGCGATCGATTCGGGTATCGTATGCGATGGAGCCAAAGCCAGCTGCGCTGCCAAGATCGCTTCGGCTGTCGACGCGGGTCTCATGGGAGTCGCGATGTACAACCAGGGCGACCAGTTCTTTGGCGGCGACGGGATCGTTAAGGACGGCGTCGAAAACACGATCCGCACGATCGGCGAACTTGCCCGCCGCGGCATGAAGCAGACCGATGAAGAAATCATCCGGCTCATGCTCGAGGACTAGCGTGATCGGAAATTCTGCATACGAAATCAGGGCGGTGACTCGCGTCATCGCCCTGATCGTTGTTTTAGGTATTATATGGAAATTTTATATGGAGGTTTCCAGAGTTCTTCTCTGTTCATCTATATAATATTCCAGCTTTATGGAGAAACGGTGAACCTTGTGAGAACACAAGTTGTTATTTGAATGGCAGCGCATTTCATTTTGCCATATGCTTGCCAGCAGCTGAATACGATCTATGCTTGTTAGGGGAAATCCCGCAGATCGCCTTCTTTTCCCCTAATTGGTCTTGTCGCATTTGCATTGAGGCAAGCTGTAATTAGGGTAAAACTCCACTACCTTCGGGGGTTTCCCCTAATAAAAATGCCCTGAGACATTCTCAGCGGCTTCATCTTCTCCGATTTGTTAGGGGAAATCCAATGAAATTATCAATTATACCCTAACAAAATCATTCCAGCTGTGTCGTCAGCGCCTGGGTGTTATGGGAAAACCAGCGATATTCAAGGTTTTACCCAAAATACGCCTGTAGGAAAGTCGGTTCGCGCAATTTCCCGATGTCCTCCTTTAAAGGAATACTCCTCTCGCCCACACCTCGATGCCTATGGCGATGAGGATGACGCCGCCGAGGATCTCGGCTTTGCCCGAAAGGCGGCTGCCGATCTGTCGGCCGAGCGCGAGGCCGGCGATGCAGATGGCGAGCGTAACGATGCCGATGATCAGGGCGGAGATGAATGCGGTGAACGATGTATATTCGGCGATGGCAAAGCCCACGGACAAAGCGTCAATGGATGTCGCGATGCCCTGGAGGATGAGCGCGCCGAAAGTGAGCGCTGCACCGGTCGCCGCACTGGTAGTCATGCCTGTTACCGCACCGGATTCTGCAACTTGCGAGGCATCTTGCGAGGGATCTGCCAAGGCATCTGCCGCATCTATAGCCGCGGCAGCTTTTTCCCTGCGGGCGGCGATCCCTTCCAGGAGCATTTTGCCGCCGACATACAGCAGGAGGATCAGGGCGATCCACGGAATGAGCACCTGGAAGGATGTGAAGATCCCTTCGAGGCCCCGTACGAAAACCCACCCCGCGAGAGGCATCATAAACTGAAATGCTGCGAAGGTCCCGGCAATCAGCAGCATTTTTCTTTTCCTCATATTCTGCTCGGTGAGTCCGTCAGCGATGGAAACGGAGAACGCGTCCATCGCGAGCCCGACGCCGAGCAGCGCGCTTGTAATGAAGAGTTCTAAGGTCATAGTCCAGGGTTATCGATGACGTTTACAGGGTTATCGATGGCGTTTACATGGTTTTACAGGGTTATAGTTGGCAGTAATGGCTAGAAGTAGCCCAGGGTTTTGAGTATGAAAAGCCAGACCGGCATGGTAAAGCAGGCGGCGATGGTGGAGATGACGACGGCCTCTCCGGCCAGCTTGCCGTTTCCGCCCATCGAGCTGGCCATCGCGTAAGACGCGAGCGCTGTCGGGGTGGCGATCATCAGGACGACCGCGATGAGGTTGACATCCCGGATGCCGAGCAGGACTGCGCCTGTAATACCGAGCAGCGGGAAAACCACCAGCTTGCCGATGACACAGAATGCGATTTTGGCCCTGTCACTGCTGAATCCGCTCAGGTCCAGAGCGGCTCCGAGGAGGATCAGGGCGAGCGGTGCTGTCGCGTCAGACAGCTGCTGCACCGCGCTGTAGACTGAGGCCGGAAGCTTGATCCCGAGTATCATGAAGATCCCGGCGACGATACCGCCGACGATGATCGGATTCATGAGAACGCGCTTGATCGTGCGCGGAATATTGGCTTTGCCCCCGCGGAAGTGCTCCAGCACGACGACCGAAACCGCGTTGTATATAGGAACGACGAACATGATCACGATCGCGACCGCCGTTACATTGCCTTTGCCGAAAAGATTGATGCCGACAGGAAGCCCCATCAATACGATGTTGCTGCGGAAAGTCGCCTGGATCATCGGTCCGCGGTTGTAGTTTTCCGGCTCGATCCGGCACACGACGAACCAGCTCGACACGATCTGGAACGCGGTGAAAGCCACGCAGTAGATGACCAGGAGCGCGTTGAGGTTCTCCCCGATCGCCTTTCCGTACAGATTGTCGAACATCATGAACGGATATAAAGTCACGAAAATAATGTGGGTAAACCGCTTTACCTCTGCATCTGTAATGATATGGCAAAGTTTGAGCGTAATACCCACGATCAGAAATATCGCCGATGGTACGACTGAATTACAACAAATTATAAAATTCTGAAGCATACGAGAATTATATCAGAAAAGCGCCTACTCTCCTAATGTAAATTCGTTGATTTTGCGGCGGATTTCGACGGAGCCGATTTCCGCCACTCTGCCGGACGCGTACTCGCTGTCGACCCAGTCTTTGACAAAAGCAACGACCGGGCTGTGCTTGTCGACGCGCTTCTCGCCGCGCAGGCCGTAGCTCGCGTTGATCCAGTGAGCGATTCCCGCCGCGCCGGAGTTCTGGTTGATATTGACCAGCGGCGGGCGCTTGAGGAATTTGTCCGTATCGAAAATATTATAGATTTCTTCGTTTTTGAGCAGTCCGTCCGCGTGGATGCCGGCTCTTGTGACATTGAAGTTCGCGCCGGCAAAAGGCGTCTGCGACGGCAGGACGTATCCGACCTGCTGCTCGTAGTATCTTGCCAGGTCGGTGATGACGGTGGTATCCATTCCGTCCAGGCTGCCCTTGAGCTGAGCGTACTCGAAGACCATCGCTTCGAGAGGAATGTTTCCGGTCCTCTCGCCGATCCCGAAGAGTGTGGTGTTGACCGCGCCGCAGCCATAGAGCCATGCGGTCGCCGCATTGACGACAGCTTTGTAGAAGTCATTGTGTCCGTGCCACTCGAGGTTCTCGCTCGGTACGCCGGCGTACTGTTTGAGACCGTAGATGATGCCGGCGACTGATCTCGGCATGGCGGCACCCGGATACGGAACGCCGTAACCCATCGTGTCACACAATCTGATTTTGGCCGGCATGCCTGCTTGTCTCGCCATCTCCTGGATGCCTCTGACGAACGGCACGACAAAGCCGTAGAAGTCGGCGCGGGTGATGTCCTCAAGGTGGCAGCGCGGCACGATGCCCGCCTCGAATGCGTCGTGGATGATCGAGAGATAGTGGTCCATCGCCTGCGGTCTGCTCATTCCGAGCTTATAGAAAATATGATAATCCGAGCAGCTCGTCAGGATCCCGGTCTCCTTGACGCCCATCTCTTTGACGATCTTGAAGTCTTCCTTCTTGGCGCGGATCCATGTGGTGATCTGCGGGAACTCGAGGCCCTGCTCCTGGCAGGCCCAAATCGCGGCTTTGTCTCTGTCGCTGTATGTGAAGAACTCGGTCTGCCTGATGATGCCGTTCGGACCGGAAAGCTTCGAAAGCATGCGGTAAATGTCAGCGATCTGCTTTGTGGTATACGGCTCTCTCGACTGCTGCCCGTCGCGGAAGGTCGAATCGGTGATGTAGACCTGATCCGGCATATCGTACGGGCTCGTTCTGAAGTTGAATCCGACCTTAGGGATCTCGGTGTACTCAAAGAACTCCCTGAAAAGGTTCGGATTCGGAATGTCCTGCACCTCGTAACGCACCGCCTCCATTTCCAGCAGATTGGTCTTGGTGCTCAGCCTCGTCCTGATGCCGCTGTTCTCCTCATTTGCCTTGTTCCTGTTGTCACTCATGCTGCTACCTCGTTTTTATATGTGATATATGAAAAATATTCACCTTTTAATATATGTTCGCGTTCGCTTTTACAGTTTATATTGTTAAAGCGAAATTTTGTATACATGTATTCTAGCCATACAGAGCATCCCTGTCAACCTTTTTGTTCCGCAAAAGCCTTGTTATTTCAGGCATTTCATGCCTCCGTCCAATTAGTTGCCTCTCTTGTTACTGTTCGATGCTCTATATGTTCTTCTCTCAGCCACATTGCATACGATATATTTCTGTGTATTATTTGCCCATAATTGTATACAATATGGCCGAATTATAAGAACTTATCATCATTTTAAATTTCGTAACACTTTTCTTTGACCCGATATGGACATACTTGTATCCCTGTCCTTCCCCCTCGGATGCCACTTTTCAAAGATTTAGGGGGAAGATCGAATAGGGGCTAACCCGTAGCCCCTTTCACACCACCATACGTGCCGTTCGGCATACGGCGGTTCAACCCAATAAGTAGTAATCTACACAGCTGAGAAGTCCTCGCCTTGCGAGGATTTCTTTGTTGATGAGGTGCAGTCCTGTGGTCTTGGCTACTGCTTGGTAGTGG
>JAFRCB010000163.1 GCA_017404585.1 Lachnospiraceae bacterium | reverse complement strand
GAATTAAAGAGCTATGCTGCCTCAATGTCCGGACCGATCGCGGTGGCGGTCATGCTTCTGGTCGTCGGCTATATGTTCAGGTACTATAACCTGTCCTACGGCACGGCTTCGCTCGTGTACACTGTTTTTAATTCGAATCTTATTTTTTATATAGTCGTCCCGGTCCTGACCATGCGCACGTTCACGGACGAGCGTCGGCAGAAGACCGATCAGATGCTGCTCACAGCTCCGGTATCGCTGATCGATATCGTTCTCGGCAAGTACTTTGCCCTGATTACAGTGTTCGCAGTTCCGATCTTTGTGATGTGTCTTCTTCCGCTCATTCTGATCCCGCTTGGCGGCGGGGAGATGTTAGGTACTGCCTACCTGTCCATCCTGGTCTTCTTCGCGATGGGCTGCGCGTACCTCTCCTGCGGCATGTTCATTTCGTCGCTGACGGACAACCTGATCATCTCGGCAATCGGGGGGATCCTTTTTGTGTTCGCGACCATGATCATTCACAACACGTATTCTATGGTCTCGGCCTCGAATTTCGCCTCTCTGATATTCTTTATCGTTCTGGCGGTCCTTCTTGGCGTAATTGTCTACGTGATGACCAGATTTTACTGGGCATCCCTGGGGGTGATCCTTGTGTGCGCGCTGGCTGCATTTGCAGCGTTCATGGTGAACCCGGACTGGTTCGGGGGCAAGTCTGAAAAGATTTTGTCGGTGTTCGACTTTTTCTCACACTTTGAATCGTTCGCCTACGGTTCTTTCAGTATCCCGGATCTTCTCTATTTCGTGTCTGTGTCGGTCGTCGGCATCGTGCTGACCATAGCGCGGATCCAGAAGAGAAGATGGTCGTAAGGAGGCTGTATGAAGAAAAAAATTGATATGAAATCTCTGACCAACGGTTCCTACTCGATGGCTCTCACGGCAGTCATCATCGCGGCGATCGTCCTTGTCAATCTTATTGTGGGAGCGCTGCCTTCCGATCTTACGACGTTTGACACGTCTTATAATAAGCTGTTCACGATCGGCGATACGACCCGTGAGGTCCTTCAAAGCCTCAGTGAGGATGTCACACTGAATTTCATCACGAAGACCGGGTCCGAGGACGAGCGCATCGAAAAGCTGCTCGAATCCTATGACGCGGCGTCGGACCGTGTTAAGGTCAAAAAGGTCGACCTTGTGGCTGATCCCACATTCACAAAAGAGTATACGGATGCAAATGTGCCATCGGGCAGCGTCATTGTCACTTCCGGCGGAAAATCAAAAGTGATCGATTACAACAGCATATACGTCACTGATTACACGAACTATAAGTCATCCTTTGATGGAGAAGGGCAGATCACGTCGGCAATCGCATATGTCGCCTCGGAGGATTCAGGGAAAGTGTGTTACACGGTCGGGCACGATGAGATCGCGCTCTCCGCGGAGATGACGGATACACTTGAGAAGGCCAATATTACCGCCTCCGAGCTGAATCTGCTCAGTTCACAGATTCCCGGGGACTGCGAAGCCCTTATCATATTTGCGCCGGGCAGCGACTTTACGTCGGATGAGGCGGAAAAGGTCAAAAAGTATCTTGAAGGAGGCGGTCACGCCCTGATCGTCACGCTGGCAACGAGCACGGAGATGCCTAATCTGGCAGGTATACTGAAGGTTTACGGCGTGAGCGCTGTCGATGGATACGTGATGGAGGGCGATCCGGATTATTACACCGAGATCCCGTACCTGCTTCTTCCGGTGGCATCGACCGCCTCGCAGGTGACGGCTTCGGTGAAGGGAATCAATCTGCTCTATGGATTTGCCCAGGGTATAGAGACTGTAGAGAGTGACGACCTGAATGTCGTTGCAACACCTCTCTTTACGACGTCTGCCAAAGCTTTCAGCAAATCCCTGATGTCACAGACGATGGAAAAAGAGAGCGGTGATCCGGAGGGGCCGTTCACTTTGGCAGTCCAGATCGAGGAGACCCGGTCAGTCGGATCTTTCGGGGAAGCCGATATTGACCTTGAGGGCGATGACAAAGAAACAAAGACAGAGGGCAGCGGAATCACGAAGATCCTCTACTATACGTCCCCGTGTCTTTTCAGCTCGGATGCTCTTTCATCACTCCTGCAGATGTACGCGGAGATGCCCGCCGGCAACATGAAGCTTTTTGCCGACTCTGTCACATACCTCACGGACAAGGAAATGACAGTGTCAATTGAGGCGAAGTCGATGGATGAGCCGACGCTGACCGTCTCGGAAGGTAAGCAGACGCTGATCGGAAACACGCTCATGTTCGGCCTGCCTGCCGCTGTCCTTATTGCGGGAATCGCGGTGACTGTCAGAAGAAGGAGAAAATAAGATTTTGAGTTGGTACTCAGCACCCCATGTGTGGGGGTGCTGGGCTTTAGACTGATAACACGCGGCAGAGACTGCGTGTTATCTTTTATGGAGGAACGATGATGAAGAAAAAAACGACGGTGCTCCTTGCCGCACTCGGTGTTCTATGCGTTCTTACCGGAGTATTTTTTCTGGTAAAAAGCCGGTCTGCGGCTTATGAGGAAAGTCAGAAAACAAGTTATGATACCCTGTTCGATCTCACGGCCAATAAGATAGCGAGGATCGAGTGGGAGACCGCGGATGGGGAGAAGCTCGCATTTGCAAGAGAGAGCGGAGCGTGGAAGTATGAGTATGATGAGACACTTTCAGTGGACCAGGAGGCAGTAAACCTTCTGTCTTCCGGCATGACGGGTGTATCGATTTACCAGGTGATTCCTGACGTCACGGACCTTGCCCCTTACGGGCTTGATGTGCCGGTTTACAGAATCTCTGTGACTGACCGGGACGGGAACACGACCACCGCCCTGATCGGAGACAATAATGAGACGGCCGGCTCGGTCTACGCTGCCTTTGAGGGGGATAATGGCACGGTCTATTCTGTTCAGCCTTCCATCAAGGCCGCGGTGGAAAAGAAGCTCTCGGATTTTACCGGTTGAGCTATATTTCAGAGCCTGATTCTGCTATAATGTGCAAAGAACTGACGTAACAGCAGGAGCAATAGACGAGCATGCCAAAGTGCTGCAGGGAGGGAACATGATCAGAGTCGGAAGCGGATATGACGTACACAGACTTGTCGAGGGGAGAAAGCTTATCATCGGAGGTGTCGACATTCCCTATGAGAAGGGGCTGCTTGGGCACTCGGACGCTGATGTTCTGCTTCATGCCGTCATGGACGCGCTGCTCGGGGCGGCTGCCATGGGGGATATCGGCCTTCACTTCCCGGACACCGCCAAAGAGTATGAGGGCGCGGATTCGATTGAATTGCTGCGCGCGGTGAGGACAAAACTTGCCGATGGCGGTTTCGCCATTCACAACGTGGATGCGACGATCATCGCACAGGCACCGAAGATGAGGCCGCATATCAATACTATGAGGAAAAACATTGCGAATGCGCTGGAGATCCCTTATGAGTGCGTGAACGTCAAGGCTACCACGGAGGAAAAGCTCGGTTTCACCGGCGAGGGTCTGGGCATCTCTGCTCAGGCGGTCGCTCTTATAGACGGCTGATCGGAGAAGTTCAATGGAATAATTATTACCGGGAGGATACAGTATGGGCTGGTACAAAGAATTGAATGAGACATATGTGATCTACAGAGAGCGGGATCCTGCGATCAGGACCTACTGGGATGTTCTCCTGTACCCGTGTTACCATGCCCTGAGAGCATACAGGAAAGCGCACAGGCTGTGGAACGCCGGCCATCACTGGAGCGCAAGACTGATCTCACAGCGCGCAGCCAGAAAGACCGGTATTGAGATCCACCCCGGCGCTACTATAGGAAAGGGTCTGTTCATCGACCACGGGACCGGAGTCGTCATCGGTGAGACGACGATCATCGGGGATAACTGCACTCTGTATCAGGGCGTGACCCTCGGCGGTACGGGCAAGGAACAGGGTAAGCGTCATCCCACTCTGGAAGATGGCGTGATGGTTTCGGCGGGTGCTAAAGTTCTCGGCTCCATCACAATAGGCGCGAACTCCAAGGTCGGTGCGGGATCCGTCGTCCTTAAATCTGTTCCGCCGAACTGCACGGTAGTCGGCGTACCCGGCCGCGTTGTCCGCATGAAGAATCAGGTCGTTCCGAGAGACAATATCGATCAGATACATCTTCCGGACCCGATCCTGCAGGATATGAAGGTGCTCGAGAGAGTCAATACCGAGCTCATCAACCGCATGCTGGCAGTTGAGGAAGAAATCAGGCGGCTTGGGACTGAGAAAAGAGGTACCGTGCCGGGTGATGAGCGCTTCTGTGAGTCCGATTATCTGAGAGAGAAGAAGACTATAAAGATTCAGCCCGAAGCAGAGCGGGATTATGAAGAAATTGACGACTGCGTATTTGCGGATTATATCTGATATTCGTACCGCAGTCTGATTGGTTTGAGGAATTGGAGTTTATGAATCCGGAAGACAAGACGGATATTTTATTTATTGATGAAGCGATGCAGAGAGCGGAGGGGAATTTGCCCCTGCTTCCGGGAATGAAATGTGCCGAGGCTGCCGCTTACGCGCCGCTCACGCTTGCATTTGTCGGAGACGCAGTCTACGAGCTGCTCGTTCGGACCATGCTTATAAGAGAAGCCGAGAGGAGACCGAATGAGCTTAATCGTGCTTCCTCCGCCCTTGCCAGAGCTAAAGCACAGTCTGAGGCCATGGAGGCTGTCGAACCGTGCCTCACGAAGGAGGAGGACGACATCTATCGCCGCGGCAGGAACGCAAAATCTCACACGATGGCCAAGAATGCGACTGTGGCAGATTATCGCAGGGCTACCGGCTTTGAAGCTTTGATCGGGTATCTGTACCTGTCCGGACAGATGAGAAGGCTTGTCGAGATCGTGCGCATCGGAATCACATATGAACGGGAGAAAGAATAACTATATGGGCAGGAAAGAAGCAAAGAACGATCCG
>JAFRCB010000162.1 GCA_017404585.1 Lachnospiraceae bacterium | reverse complement strand
TGGCGTGTACCAATCATTTGCAGCTAATCGTGTCCGGATACGAGGACCTGACGACAGTGACAGCTCTTTTCGACAATCTTGGGAAGGGCGCTTCCGGCGCAGCGGTCCAGAACATGAATATCATGCTTGGAATCGATGAAGCGACGGGGCTTGAATAATACGGCAGCAGTATAGTGATTTGAACTTTGCATGCAGCGACGATGACATGAACTTTGCAGTGCTCCACGGCACAGTATGCGGTGTCGTGGAGCCTTTTTAATCTCTGACGCAGAATAGAGCACCGAGGCATTCTTGATTTAGAAAGTAAGGAAATGACAGGAAGAATCAGCGAGAGTAAAGCTACAATGGTGACAGATCTGACGCAGGGAAGCGTCCCAAAGCTCCTGCTCATGTTCGCTATGCCTCTTTTTGTTGCAAATGCTCTTCAGGCCCTCTACAACCTCGTCGACATGATCGTTGTCGGCCAGGTCATCGGCGGAGCGGGCATGTCGGCGGTATCGATCGGCGGAGACATTCTGCACCTGATCACATTTCTGGCGATGGGTTTTTCATCCGCAGGTCAGGTCCTGATATCCCAGTATGTCGGTGCGGGGAAAATGGATAATGTGAGAAGGTTGATCGGGACCATGTTCACCCTCCTACTTATAATAGCGGTGGCTATTTCCGCTGTCTGTTATGTGTTCCGCGGGCCGATCCTGAATGCGCTCAATACCCCGCCGGAGTCCTATGACTATACGATGGATTATATGGTGACCTGCCTGGTGGGGCTCATTTTCATCTATGGCTACAACATTGTCTCCGCGATCCTGAGAGGTATGGGGGATTCAAAAAGACCGTTCGCGTTCATCGCGATCGCCGCGGTACTCAACACGGTCCTCGACATTGCCTTTGTCGGCTTTTGCGGAATGGAGGTCTTTGGGGCTGCCCTTGCGACGGTCATCGGTCAGGCGGTCAGTTTTATTGTCTCGATCGTGTATCTGTATCGGCGAAAGGAGGAATTCGGGTTCGATTTCCGGCCTGAGAGCTTCAGGATCGACAGAAGGATCGTCGTTCCGCTCCTTCAGCTCGGTATTCCCATGGCGATCCAGTCAGCGGCGGTCAGCTTTTCCAAGATCGTGCTTACATCCTGGATCAATGCCGAGGGTGTTATCTACTCTGCCCTGTCGGGCATCTACAACAAGACGGGCATGATGATCGGCATTGTTTCCAACTCGTTCACAACGGCGGGGAGTTCGATGGTCGGCCAGAATCTGGGCGCGAAGAAGTATGACAGAGTGCCGAAGATTCTGATTTCCGTGCTCTTGGTAGGCTTCGTGATCTCGACAGCCGTGTCCTGCCTTATGCTGCTCTTCCCGGAGGCTGTGTGCGAGATTTTCACAAGTGACTCAGCCGTGCTTGCGGAAGCATCTCTCGTTGTGGTTCCGATCGTTGTCAATTTTTACGGTTCCGCGACAAGGTCGGGAGCATTTTCCATCATCAACGGGTCCGGAAATTCCAGGCTTAATCTTCTTGTCGCTGTGCTTGACGGAATGATAGCGAGAATAAGCCTCGCGGCCATTATGGGATTTGCCCTGGGCATGAGGTGCAGGGGTTTTTGGTTCGGAGACGCGCTGGCAGGCTTTATGCCGTTCGTGATCGGAAGTGTTTTCTACCTTTCAGGCAAATGGAGAAGAAGCGTTCTTTAATGGACTGACCCGAGAAATGGTCTTTATATCATTAATGGACAGATTGGAGAAAGCAATTTATGTTTGAATTTGACTCGCGCATCCGCTATTCCGAATGCGCCCAGGACGGAAAGCTCTCGCTGGCCGGCCTCGTAAACTATTTTCAGGACTGCGCGGTATTTCACAGCTCAGATGTCGGGCGCGGTCCTGCCACGTGGAAGAAGGAGCATTACGCCTGGATGCTGGCCTCATGGCAGATTGTCGTGAATCGGTATCCTAAGATGAATGAGATCGTCCGCACGAGAACACAGGCGTATAATTTCCACGGGTTCGAGGCAGACCGCAATTTCCTTATGTGGGATAAAAAGGGGGAGCTGCTCGCATTTGCCAACTCCAGATGGATCTACTTTGACACAGAGGCGGGACGGCCGATCCGGATATCTAAGGTCGAGGTCGAGTCCTACGGCGTCGACCCTGAATTTGAGATGGAGAAAGCTCCGCGGCATATAAAAATGCCGCCGGAGGGCATCACAGATAAACAGCCTTTTAAAGTGCGAGCGACCAATCTCGACACGAACGGGCACGTGAACAACGAGCAGTATATCTCTATGGCCCTCGCCTACCTTCCGGCGGGCATCAAGGTGCGGGAACTTCGGGTAGAATATCTTTCGCAGGCTTATTTGGGTGACATTCTCGCGCCGAGAGTGTATCATGATACAGAGGGCTATATTGTGCGGCTTGATATGAATGGGAAGGCCTGTGCTGTCATGCAGTTCATTTTGTAATAGGAATGATATCGTAATAGGAACTGTTAACGGGCATCGCCGAGGCATTGCTGCACATTTTTGGCACAGGGGCTAATATGAGCGTCGACTTATGAGAGCTCAAGGTGGGAGACATATGATTGAATTAGGAAAACTTCAGAAACTGATTATTGTAAAAATTGAACATCACGGAGCGTATCTGGGAGAGACTCAGGATGCAGGTCCGGAGGACCGCATTCTGCTCCCGTCAAAGCAGATCCCCGAGGGGAGCGGCGTCGGCGATGAAGTCAGGGTCTTTATATATCGTGACTCGAAAGACCGGCTGATCGCGACCACCGTGCAGCCGAAGGTCCTGCTCCACGGTGTAGCCCTGCTCAAGGTGAGCCAGGTCACTAAGATCGGCGCGTTCCTTGACTGGGGACTTGAGAAGGATCTGCTTCTCCCGTTCCATGAGCAGACGAAGAAGGTGAAAGAGGGAGAGGATGTGCTGGTCGCGCTGTATGTTGACAAGAGCAGCCGTCTGGCCGCGACCATGAAGCTCTATCCCTATCTCAGGCAGGATCCGCCGTATCAGATCGGTGACACGGTCAAGGGGACGGTCTACCAGCTTGCTCCGAATTTTGGAGTGTTCATCTCGGTCGATAACATGTACTCCGGCATGATTCCGAAGAGGGAAGCATTAAACAATGTGCATCCGGGCGACGTTCTTGAGCTTCGCGTGACCAACGTGAAGGAGGACGGAAAGCTTGACCTGTCAGCCCACAAGAAAGCCTATCAGCAGATGGATGAGGACGCTGAGGCTGTTCTTGGCCTGATCCATGATGAGTATGACGGAGTGCTTCCGTTTGATGACAAGGCGGATCCGGAGAAGATCCGCGAGGTATTCGGACTGTCCAAGGCAGCTTTCAAGAGAGCCGTGGGAAAACTGTATAAAGAGAGAAAAATCACTTTCGAGAACGGTGAGATCAGGGAGGTCTGACACATGGAAGAGTTTATCAGTAATATAATTGAGACCGGGCTTGGCTATATTCCGGAATTCACCATGAAGGATATTGTTATCCTTGTAGTGTCGCTGGTTATCTGCCTGCTTTTCGCGATGTTCGGTTACAGTCTGCTCAAAGGGTTTGTCGCCTTCTTCAATCTGCTGGTCGGAGCATTTGCCGGCCTATCTCTCGCGGAGTTCCTGAAGCTTGATGACACGTTCCATCTGGTGCTCATGCTGGTGGGTGCGGTCATTTTCTCGCTTGTCGGGTTCTTTCTCTACAAAGTCGGACTCTTTATGGTCGTTGCCAGCTCTGTCTTCAGTGCTGCCATGGCTGTCCTTCCGCCGTTTGTACAGAGTGAGTATCTGGTGCCGGCAGCCCTTGTCACAGCTTTGCTGCTTGGAATATTTGCGGCATTTTTCGTGAGGCCGATCGTGATCGTGGTGTCATCGATCGCGGGCGGTGTCATGTTCGCCAACATTCTAACGGATTTCGCGCTTACGAAGATCAAGGCGCTGGATCCGTCCGGAGCCACTGCCGCTGTAGTCCTCGTGCTCGGAGGGCTGATCGGTATCTTCGGCATTTACTGGCAATTTACGCATACGAAAAAGGAATGAGGTAACGATGCCTTTTACACATCTTCATGTCCACACGGAGTATTCGCTTCTTGATGGATCTAACAAGATCAAAGAGTATGTAGCTCAGGTAAAAAAGCTGGGCATGGACAGCTGTGCAATCACCGACCACGGTGTTATGTACGGCTGTATTGATTTTTATAAGGAGTGCAAAGCCCAGGGGATCCGCCCGATCATCGGCTGCGAGGTGTACGTCGCCCCGCACAGCCGCTTTGACAGAGATAATGTGTCTCATGAGGACCGTTACTACCATCTGGTCCTTCTGGCTGAGAATGATAAAGGCTATGCCAACCTGACCCGCATTGTGTCCGCCGGCTTCACGGACGGTTACTATTATAAACCCCGCGTGGACAAAGAGATACTTCGCGAATACCACGAAGGAATCATCTGCCTGTCCGCCTGCCTTGCCGGAGAGATTCCGAAGGCGATCACCCGCGGCGACTATGAAGGCGCGCGAAAGGCGGCATATGAATACAGGGATATTTTCGGAAAGGATAATTTCTTCCTTGAACTTCAGGACCACGGCATTCCGGAGCAGAAGCACGTTAACAGGCAGCTTGTCCGCATGCATGACGAGGAGGGCTTCCCGCTCGTCTGTACCAATGACTGCCACTACACCTACAAGGAGGACGTAGATTCTCACGACATTCTTCTCTGCATTCAGACCGGAAAGAAAGTCATGGACGAGGACCGCATGCGCTACGAGGGCGGGCAGTATTATGTAAAGTCGCCGGAGGAGATGGCTTCTCTGTTCCGCTTCGTGCCGGAGGCAGTTCTTAACACTGAGAAGATTGCGGAGCGCTGCAACGTTACGATCACTTTCGGAGAGAGAAAGCTCCCGAAATTCGACGTCCCGGAGGGCTATGATTCCTGGTCCTATCTGAACAGGCTGTGCCATGACGGTATTGAGGAGCGCTATCATCCGGTCACGAAAGAGATCGAGGACAGACTGACCTACGAACTTGAGACGATCCGGAACATGGGCTTCGTGGACTATTTCCTCATCGTGTGGGATTATGTGAAATTCGCGCGGGACAACGGGATCCCTGTCGGCCCCGGACGAGGTTCCGCGGCCGGCTCTGTCGTGTCCTACTCGCTGGGTATCACCGACCTCGATCCGCTGCGCTACAATCTGCTTTTTGAGCGCTTCCTGAATCCCGAACGGATCACCATGCCCGATATCGACATGGATTTCTGCTTCGAGAGACGTCAGGAGGTCATCGACTATGTCGTCCGCAAGTACGGCCGTGACCGAGTCGTACAGATTGTCACGTTCGGCACCATGGCGGCCCGGGGTGTTATCCGCGACGTCGCGCGCGTTCTCGATCTGCCCTATGCTGAGGCGGACGCGATAGCCAAGATGATTCCGCGGGAGTTAAACATCACGCTTGATAAGGCGCTGCAAATGAATCCGGAACTCAAGACCCGCTACGACTCGGAGGAGAACGTTCGCTATCTCATTGATATGGCAAGGCGCCTTGAAGGTCTGCCGCGCAACACGTCCATGCACGCCGCCGGAGTTGTCATCTCCAATCTGCCGGTCGTCGAATATGTCCCGCTCTCAAGGGCTCAGGACGGCTCGATCACGACCCAGTACACAATGACTGCGCTCGAAGAGCTAGGCCTGCTCAAGCTGGACTTCCTGGGCCTGCGCACGCTGACGGTCATCAATGACGCTGTGAATCTTGTGAACGAGCACGCTGCGGTTCCGCTGGATCTTTCCAAAGTTGACTACAATGACCCGGCAGTCATGGACATGATCGGCCGCGGCAGGTGCGAGGGCGTGTTCCAGCTTGAAAGCTCCGGCATGAAGAATTTCATGAAGCAGCTGAAGCCGCGCAGCCTTGAGGATATCATCGCGGGTATCGCCCTCTACCGGCCGGGCCCGATGGAATTCATTCCCAAGTATATCAGGGGCAAGGAACACCCCGAGACTGTAACCTACGACTGCGAGGAGATGCGGCCGATCCTCGAGACGACCTATGGCTGCATTGTCTATCAGGAGCAGGTCATGCAGATCGTGCGGGATCTCGGCGGCTACAGCATGGGCAGGAGCGACCTGGTCCGGCGCGCGATGTCCAAGAAGAAGCAGTCCGTCATGGAGAAGGAGCGCCGCAATTTTATCTACGGCAATGCGGAGGAGGGCGTTCCGGGCTGTCTTGCAAATGGTATACCGGAGCCAATCGCTAACCGCATCTTCGATGAGATGATGGATTTCGCGAACTATGCCTTCAACAAGAGCCATGCGGCGGCCTACGCCGTCGTCGCATTCCAGACGGCTTATTTAAAGCGCTATCATCCGGTCGAGTTCATGGCCGCTCTTATGACGTCCGTCATAGACAACCCGGATAAATGCGCTGAGTACATCATGCACTGCCGGGACATGAAAATCGCTATCCTGCCGCCGTCAGTGAATACCGGGTACGGCAGGTTCACGACGGAGAACGGCAAGATCCGCTACGGTATGTACGCGATCAAGAGCGTGGGCCGCGGCGTCATCGATCAGATTATTGCCGAGAGGGAACTGCGAGGTCCCTTCGAGTCCATAAAGAATTTCCTTGAGCGGACTTACGGCAGTGACCTGAACCGCCGTGCGATTGAGAATCTGATCAAGGCCGGTGCGCTGGACTCACTTCAGGGGACGAGAAAGCAGCTGATGCAGGTCTATATGCCGATTTTGGATTCTGTCGCAAATGAGAGCAAGAACAACATGGCCGGTCAGATGAGCATCTTTGATTTCATGGCGCCGGAAATGAAAAAGCAGTATGAGATCAGCCTGCCGCCGGTGGGAGAATTCAGCCGTGAGGAGCTGCTGGCATTTGAAAAGGAAGTGCTGGGAGTCTACCTCTCCGGACATCCGCTGGAGGAATATCAGAATCTGCTCGCCGGCCGCGTGAACGCCTATTCGACGGATTTCCTTCTCGATGAGGAGACCGGGGAATCCAGAGTCAGGAACGGTCAGAAAGTGACGATCGGCGGTATGATTACCGGCAAGACGATCAAGTACACGAAAACCAACAAAGTCATGTCTTTCATCAACGTTGAGGATCTCGTGGGATCGGTGGAAGCGCTGGTCTTCCCGAAAGTGTATGAGGACTACAGAGACGCGATCGAGGAGGATAAAAAGGTCCTCG
>JAFRCB010000161.1 GCA_017404585.1 Lachnospiraceae bacterium | reverse complement strand
TATATTTACAAAATTATGCGAGAATCGACTGGCAGGCTTCTGCAAGAGCATCCTTCTCAGCCTGTGCCTCTGCGAGGTCCTTGCCGAGTGTCGTGAAGTATGTCTTGATCTTCGGCTCTGTGCCGGACGGACGAACAACAACAGATGCGCCGTCTTCGAGACCGTAGATGAGGACGTTGGCCTTCGGGAGACCTGTCTCTTCGGGCTTCGCATAGTCTGTGACTTTGACGACTGCCTTGCCTGCGAATTCCTTCGGCGGTTCTGCGCGGAGGCTGTCCATGATGCCCTTCATCTTGTCCATACCGGACAGACCCGGGAACTCATAGCTGTCGACCTTGTTCAGGTAACGGCCATACTGTGCGTAGATTTCCTCAAGACGCTGCTTGATGGAGGAGCCGATGCTGCGATAGTAAGCAGCCATTTCGCAGATGAGCATGGAGCCGATGACGGCATCCTTGTCACGTACATACGGGCCGGCCAGGTAGCCGTAGCTCTCTTCGAAACCGAAGATGAAGCGGTCGACTTCGCCTGCAGCCTCGAGCTGAGCGATCTGATCGCCGATCCACTTGAAGCCTGTAAGAACATGGCGAAGTTCTACACCATAGTTCTTGGCGACTGCATCAGCGAGCGGTGTGGAAACGATGGACATAACAGCTACCGGATCCTTCGGCATTGTGCCCTTCTCGATGCGTCCTGCGCAGATATAGTCGAGAAGAAGAACGCCCATTTCGTTGCCGGAGACCAGCTCATAGCTGCCATCCGGGCACTTCATAGCGATACCAACGCGGTCAGCATCCGGGTCGGTAGCGAGCATGAGGTCTGCGCCTTCCTTGATCGCGAGCTCAACGCCATCCTTCATTGCCTCGTAGATTTCCGGATTCGGATACGGAGCTGTTGTGAAGTAGCCGTTCGGATATTCCTGTTCCGGAACGATCGTGATATCTGTGATGCCCATGTCGCCGAGGACCTTGGTTACCGGTACAAGACCTGTGCCGTTGAGCGGAGAGTAGACGAGCTTCAGGCCGGCTGTCTTGCAAAGACCCGGACGGACCTGACGAGCTTCGATTGCCTCATAGAAAGCTGCCTTGCAGTCATCTTCGACATACTTGATGATGCCGGCGTTGACGCCTGCTGCGAAGGACATCTTTGTGATTCCGGTGAGGATGTCTGTCTTCTGGATCTCATCATAAACGATAGCTGCGGCATCATCCGTCATCTGGCAGCCATCCGGGCCATAAGCCTTGAATCCGTTGTACTTGGACGGATTGTGGGATGCTGTGATCATGATACCTGCGTTGCACTCATAATAACGGGTTGCGAAGCTCAGAGCCGGTACCGGCATGAGAGCGTCATAGATACGGACGTTGATTCCGTTGCCTGCGAGAACGCCGGCTGCTTCTTTCGCGAAGACATCGCTCTTTAAGCGGCTGTCATAAGCGATTGCGACTGTCTGATTACCGCCCTGAGTTTTGACCCAGTTGGCAACACCCTGCGTAGCCTGACGGACGACCCAGATGTTCATTCTGTTGGTTCCGGCACCGAGTGTTCCGCGGAGACCTGCTGTTCCGAAAGCAAGAGACACTGCAAAGCGCTCTTTAATTGCTTCGTCATCATCAGCGATCTTAAGGAGTTCCGGCTTCAGATCCGGATCCTCGAGGTCAGCGGCGAGCCAGCGTTTGTAATCATCTAAATACATATTGCATCCCTCCATTCCGGGACAGTGTACTGCCCCTTAATTCTTATCATTTTCCAAAATACCTGCAGCTTTTCACTGGTAAAAAATCCGGTAAAAATCGTGAATTTGCCTGATTTTTGGCATAGTTCCGGCTGCAGACTTTCTACTATAAAATATAAAGGCTTTTGTGAAATTTGTCAATTACAGTAGAAAATTACTTTCAGTTTTAGTCAAATTGCGGGAATTTACTGCCAACAGATTGCGTCTCTTATGCGCGAAAGTGGTGACGTCAGCAGGAAAAATCGTAAGTGAGCAGAGCGGCCTGACCGGAGGGGAACGGCACAATAAAAGAGACTGCCTGACATAGGAAAAGAGCTGCCGCATTAGCGCGACAGCTCTTTCTCAGTTAAGCTGTTATCAAGTTTTCATCCGATACCGAGCAGTACGCGGGCAAATGAAAAATAAATCAGAAGAGACACCGCATCGACGATCGTTGTGATGAACGGTGATGCCATGACGGCCGGGTCGAATCCGAATTTCTCAGCGATCATCGGGAGGGAGCATCCGACGAGCTTTGCACAGATGACCGTGACGAACAGGGTCACACAGACAGCCAGGTCGACCATGACCGTAATCGACGGGTTGTGGAACAGCGTCCGGTCGATGAGGAATATTTTTATGAAGTTGACCATTGCCAGCGATGCTCCGCAGAAGAACGCGACGCGGAATTCTTTCCAGAGGACCTTGAGAATGTCCGGGAACTCGACATCATTCAGCGAGAGAGCACGGATGACCGTGACGGAAGCCTGGCTGCCGCAGTTGCCGGCTGTATCCATCAGCATGGGGATGAAGCCGGTCAGGGCGACGCAGGCTGCGAGCGCATTTTCAAAGTTGTTGATGATGACACCCGTAAAGGTGGCGCTGACCATGAGCAGCATCAGCCATGGGATACGGGATTTCCATGTCTCGAAGATGCCGGTCTGGAAATAGGATTTATCTGTCGGGAGGATAGCGGCCATCTGTTCGATATCCTCTGTTGCCTCGTCTTCCATGACGTCGACGATATCGTCGAC
>JAFRCB010000160.1 GCA_017404585.1 Lachnospiraceae bacterium | reverse complement strand
GTCGAAGTGGAAGTAATATCCGCTGCCCGCTGTCTTCTTGCCCGCTGTAGGCGCCTGGAACAGGACGTGTGTGAGCGGGTGATTGTAGCTGCCGAGTTCCATCTCGATCTTCACGATCTGCGCGCCTCTTCTCACTACGCCGACTTCAACTTTTGTCCCGTTCTTTCTGATGACAAACTCAGCGTCCAGCTTCTTCGGGATCGCAGAATTATCGCGTCCGAGCTGGGTCGCCATCTCTGCGCCCTGTCCGCCGAGGAGCAGACTGATCGGATACATGCCGAGCTGGCCTTTATACGTACAGTAAATACCAAGGATCGTCTCATAGTAGTTATCTGCAAATGTCGGATCCTTGATATGGCACACCGAAAGCGTTACGACAGGAACCGAGAACGGCTCGAGCGGCTCCGGCAGAAGCTCACGAATTACATCCGGATGTGTGAGGAATGCAAGGTATACGCCTTCCTGTCCGCGCATATCGGAGATCTTCGCAAAGTTCTTCACCTCATCGTCGGAGAGTACAAAGCTCGGCTTCGGAGCCGTAAAGAGCCCGGCCGCTACTTCGTAGCCGGTCCTCGTAGCAGGCGCGATGACGCCGTCCTTGATTGCGGATCCGACGAGTTTAACAGGAATTCCCTTCTCCTCGAGCGCTCCCTTAAGGCTCTGATCCGGACGATATCCGAGAGACAGGACTACTGCTTCCGCCTCGATCTTCTTTTCTTCCTTCGTGTCGACATTTTCAACGATCACGCCGTCCGGAGTGATTTCCTTCAGAGCGTGTCCGAGCGCCCATGCGATATCCATTTTGCGAAGTCTGGACATGGTATCAAGACCGTTGTTCTTATAGGCATTTGTTCCGGCAGCTTTCAGCATATCTACAAATGTGACATGGCAGCCCTTTGCTCCGAGGAACTCACCAGTCTCGAGACCTGTAAGGCCTGCGCCGATCATGGCAACAGACTTGCCGCTGATATCTTTCTTGCCGGTCAGGACTTCTTCGATCGTATATACATTTGCACCGTCTACACCCGGAATGCTCTTAGGAATAATCGACTTCGATCCTGTGGCCAGAATGACAGCATCCGGTTCCATAGCCGCGATTTCATCGGCAGTCGCCTCTTTTCCGAGCTGTACCTCAACGCCGAGGCGGCCAAAGCTGTCGCGATAATAATCCGCGATCCATTCCATTCTCTCCTTGAGCGGAGGAAGTTTGGCAAGATTCACGGTGCCTCCGAGAGACTCCTGACGATCGATAAGGGTAGTCTTTATGCCTCTTCTTGCCAGTGTCTCTGCTGCCATCATACCGCCCGGACCACCGCCGACGACGACAACCTTGTGTCCGCCCGTATCCGGCTCAAGATCGCCATAGCGCTCCTCATTGCAGGTGAGCGGGTTGACGGCACATTCGAGCGGAAGACCCTGAGCGTTCAGTCCCATCAGCGTCTCGAAGCATCTCAGACAATTGATACACTTCTTGAGCTCACTCTCTCTGCCCTGCTGTACCTTGATGCCCCATTCCGGAGCGGCAAGCCAGGATCTGCCCATACCGACGAAATCAACGACTCCGCCCTCGATGAAAGCCTCAGCAACTGCAGGCTCACGGCTAGAGGATACCGCACTGACAGGGAGATCCACGTTATCACGGACAGCCTTGACGAAATCTTTTCTCCAGCCCTGCGGGAAGGAGATCGGCTCAACTGCCATGAGACCTGTCTCATAGAGGGCGCAGCTGACGTCGACAAAGTCGATGCCTGCAGCTTCCATCGTCTTCACAATTCGGATACCGTCCTCTATATGGATATAATCTTCAGTGACGCCTATCGTATTCAGGAACTCATCAACGGATACGCGGCAGCCGAGCACATAATCCTTACCACACTTTTTGCGGATATTCTCAATAATCTCGAGCACCAGTCTCATCCGGTTCTCGAAGCTTCCGCCGTACTCATCCGTTCTCTTATTGGTGTACGGGGAGAGGAACTGCTGCAGCAGATATCCATGTGCACAGTGAAGTTCCACGCCGTCGATGCCTGCCTTCTTGCAGCGAAGGGCAGCATCACCGAACTGCTCTACCAGCTCGTGGATCTCATCCAGCGTCATCGGACGGGTCTCCTGCAGAGAGACGTTGCACATACGGTCCGAAGCGGAGACGCAGGGCTGTCCTCCGATCAGAGAGGAAACGCCTTCACGGCCGGGATGATGAAGCTGAATAAATATCTTGCTGCCATACTTGTGAACTGTTGAAGCAAGCTTTGCCAGAGACGGTATATGTCGGTCACTTGTCGCGGCAAGCTGACGGAACATTCCGACGCCGGTCTTCTCATTGACCTTGCAGATCTCAGGCATAATAAGTCCGCAGCCGCCTTTAGCCCTTGCCTCAAAATAGGCAAGCATCGCGGGACCTGCTGTGCCGTCAAGCTCTGCCAGGTTCGTTCCCATTGGGGTCATTACGAGACGGTTCTTAATTTCAACGTTCCCGATACGACCCTTTTCAAAAAGTTTATCGTACATTTTGCAACCTCCTTTTCGTATTGATTTACGAACACAATCATCTGTTTATATTTTATAACAAAAGATGCAAAATCACCATATTTGTATGCAAATTCATTCCTGACCCAATCTTTCCACACCCAGTTCTCATTCCTGACTGAAAATGCTGTAATCCGTTGCGGATCGGCCTGACCGATGAATAATCGTCGGAGTCTTTGACCTGTCTATATGGATTTTTGGGATGATTTGTTATACAATAAATACAGACTTTTGCGGTATATAAGTATTATTATCTGTCAAAACAATTGAAGGAGGATTGCTATGGCCCATAAAAATAAACCGGTCAAAGCGGTAAGCATCGATAACATTTACCGGCTCGACGGAAGGGTGCCGATAGCCAAGGCCATTCCTTTCGGGCTGCAGCACGTGCTCGCAATGTTCGTCTCGAACCTCGCGCCGATCACCATCATAGCAGGAGCCGCACAACCTGCGCTTTCCACAGAGCAGGTCGGCATGTTGCTCCAGAATGCCATGTTCATTGCGGGAATCGCAACGATGATCCAGCTCTATCCGATCTGGCGGATCGGGTCCAGGCTGCCTATCGTCATGGGCGTGAGCTTTACATTTGTAACCATCCTCTGTTCCATCGCCGCCAATTACGGCTATCCCACTATGCTCGGCGCCGTCCTTATCGGCGGCTTGATGGAGGGCACACTCGGTCTCTTCGCAAGGCACCTTGTGCACTATATAAAGCCCATCGTGTCGGCTTCAGTCGTCACCGGAATCGGTCTCTCCCTGTTCACGGTAGGGACCCGCTCCTTCGGCGGCGGTTACGCGGATGACTTCGGTTCGGCCAAAAATCTGATCATCGGAACAGTCACCCTTACCGTATGTCTGGTCTGGACCATCGTTGCCCGCGGCTATCTGAAACAGTTGTCCGTCCTCGCAGGTCTTATTGTCGGCTATGTCCTTTCCATCTTCCTCGGAAAGGTATATCTCAGCACCATTTTGTCGGGCGGTATCATATCACTGCCCCATCTCCTGATGTTCAGACCCGAGTTCAACATCGGAGCGATCCTGTCGGTATGCGTGATCTTTCTGGTGTCAGCAGCCGAGACCATCGGCGATACCTCAGCGATGGTATCCGGAGGTCTCGGTCGGACGATCACACAGGATGAGATTTCCGGATCCCTCGCAGTCGACGGCTACGCGTCCGCGGTCTCCTCACTCTTTGGCTGCCCGCCTGTGACCTCCTTCTCGCAGAACGTAGGTCTGATTGCTATGACCAAAGTAGTCAACAGATTCACCATCATGACCGGCGCAATAGCCATGGTCCTCGCAGGCCTTATTCCTCCGATCGGAAACTTCTTCGCTTCCCTGCCTCAGGCAGTCCTCGGCGGATGTACGATCATGATGTTCGGCCAGATCCTTCTTTCCGGTATGCAGATGATCGCAGCCTGCGGCTTCAGCCAGAGGAATATTACCATCGCCTCCCTATCACTGGCGGTCGGCGTCGGATTCACCGCGGCATCGGAGCAGGAAATCTGGGCAATATTCCCAAAGATTGTGCAGGATGTCTTCAGCGGAAATGTTGTAGCCGTGGTCTTTGTTGTCGCAATGATCTTAAGCTACGCGCTCCCGGAGAACATGGAAGTTACGCATTGATTGTGTCTCTCCTGTGTGACTCGACGCAGAACCCAGCCGGAATCAACTGACATAATAAAGAGGCTGTCGCATTAGACGGTATCACCACTATATATGGCAGACATTTGCAAATAACGTCTGCCATATATAGTGGTGGCGCGCCTTAATGAGACAGCCCCTTATTAAGTACATCAGTTTTCAAATCTCGCTCATCCAAGAACAAACGCGAAATACCTGTCCATCTCCTCTTTTTCCTTAAATCTTGCCATATAGACATATCGTCCCATAGACGGCCAGTCGATCGGCGGCATCTCCTTCCGCATCACGATGTTGCTGCCATAGCGCTCCATGATTTCCTCATCGGTATGGGAGAAGCTGTAGCCGTCTTTTCTGGCTGCGTACGCGCAGATGTAATGCTCATTATGT
>JAFRCB010000159.1 GCA_017404585.1 Lachnospiraceae bacterium | reverse complement strand
TGAAATTCCGGTGGATCTTTCGGACGTTCTCTTTATTGCGACTGCCAATGATCTGCAGTCGATCCCGAGGCCGCTTCTTGACAGGATGGAGGTCATTGAGATCACTTCCTATACCGAAAATGAGAAGCTTCATATAGCCAAGGATCATCTGATCCCGAAGCAGATTGAAAAGAACGGACTGAAGAAGCGCCAGCTGGCTATAACGGACGAAGCTATCGCCGATATTATAGCGAAGTATACGCGTGAGGCAGGTGTTCGATCCCTTGAGAGGGAGATTGCTGAGATCTGCAGAAAGTCAGCCCGGAAGATTCTTGAGGAAGGCCAAAAGAAGATTACGGTCAATTCTGAGAATCTCGAAGAATTCCTGGGATATGAGCGTTACAGTATTAATCCGGTCAATGATGAGGATGAGGTCGGAATTGTCAGAGGTCTTGCATGGACTTCTGTAGGCGGTGTGACGCTTCAGGTAGAGGTGAACATTATGCCCGGAAAGGGCGAGTTCAAGCTCACCGGTCAGATCGGCGACGTTATGAAGGAATCAGCTCAGGCCGGTATAAGCTATATTCGCTCAGTCGCGGATGTCTACGGCATTCCGGAGGACTTCTTCCGCAATAACGACATTCATATCCATATCCCGGAAGGAGCAGTCCCGAAGGACGGACCGTCTGCGGGTGTTACTATGGCGACAGCCATTTTGTCCGCGATTACAGGACGCACAGTCCGCGCGGATGTGGCAATGACCGGAGAGATTACCCTCCGCGGCCGCGTGCTCCCGATCGGGGGACTCAAAGAGAAACTGCTGGCTGCCAAGAAGGCCGGAATTAAGACTGTTCTTGTACCGGAGAAGAACCGGAATGATATGAAGGAAGTGGATGCCGAAATCACGGACGGCCTTGAGATCGTCTATGCGTCCACAATGAAGGATGTGCTGAGTACAGCCCTCGTTTCCTGATCCGGTATTATAACAAAGACATGAGTAATCAAAACGGGGCTGCGCATTAAGGCGCGCCGCCGCCATATATGGCAGACGCAATTTGCAGATGTCTGCCGCATAAAGCGGTGACACCGCCCGGTGTGACAGTCCCCTGTGAGGTAAATAAATGTCAAAAATCAGAAATGTGACGTTAGAGACGGTCATCGGTGTGACAAGTGCGGTGCCGGAGAAGGATCGAATCGAGGTGGCATTTGCAGGAAAATCCAATGTCGGAAAGAGCTCCCTCATCAACACGCTCATTCAGCGGAAATCCCTGGCAAGGACGTCCAGTCAGCCGGGAAAAACACAGACGATCAACTATTACCGCGTGAATGAAGGGACACCGTTCGGCGATACACAGCTTGAGGATCCGTTCGCGCCGGACTGCTATCTGGTGGACCTCCCGGGCTACGGCTATGCCAACGCCAGTGTCGAAGTGAATGCTAAATGGGGGAAAATGATCGAGCGCTATCTCAGACAGTCGAAAATGCTCCGCGCAGTCTTTCTCCTTGTAGATATCCGCCATGCCCCGTCCGCGAACGACAAGCTCATGCACAGATGGATCGTTGAGAATGCCATGGAGCCGGTCATTATCGCGACGAAAAAAGATAAACTGAAGAAATCCCAGGTGCAGAAAGCGCTGAATACGATCCGAAAGGAACTCGGGACAGCACCCGGTACCCCGGTCATCGCCTTTTCAGCTGAGACTAAGGAAGGCCGGGAGGAGATCTGGGGCATTATCAGAAATCTGGAGACGCAGGGACTTACAGAAGCAGGTGATATGAATGGAAATCATTAAAGCTGTTAAGCTGTGCTTTGACTACATGAAATACGGAGAAGATGACAGCAAGGTCGAGAGAGTCCGGGCAATCGATGACGTGACCCTTGATATCAAAAAGGGTGACTTCATTGCGATCCTCGGTCACAACGGTTCCGGCAAATCCACTCTGGCCAAGCACATGAACGCTCTGCTCGTGCCCACGGAGGGAACAATGTGGGTCGACGAGATCGATACCGCCGGGGAGGAGGAAATCTGGAAGATACGCCAGAAGGCGGGGATGGTCTTCCAGAATCCGGACAACCAGATCATCGGAACGGTGGTCGAGGAGGATGTCGGGTTCGGACCGGAGAATATCGGAGTTCCTACAGATGAGATCTGGGCAAGGGTGGATGACAGCCTGACCAAGGTCGGCATGCTGAAGCACCGCAAGAAGTCACCTAACAGACTGTCCGGCGGTCAGAAGCAGAGAGTTGCGATCGCAGGTGTTATAGCCATGCGGCCGGAGTGCATCGTAATGGATGAGCCGACTGCCATGCTGGATCCGACCGGGCGACGTGATGTGCTTCGTACAGTCCACGAGCTTAACGATAAGCTGGGAATAACGGTCATCCTCATCACGCATTATATGGAGGAAGTTATTGACGCAGATCACGTTTTCGTCATGGATTCCGGACACGTCGTGATGCAGGGGACGCCGCGTGAGATTTTCTCTGAGGTCGACAAACTAAAGAAATACAGGCTGGACGTGCCGCAGGTCACGGAGCTGGCCTACGAACTCAAAAAGAGCGGCGTTGATATCCCGGCGGGCATTCTGACGAGAGAAGAACTGGTGGAGGCACTGGTGTAAAAATATGCAATTAGAGCTAAAAAATGTTTCGTATACATACGGGAAGGGCACTGTCTTCGAAGTCAATGCTCTTTCAAATATCGACCTCATGATTGAGGAAGGCCAGTTCATAGGAATCATAGGCCATACCGGAAGCGGCAAATCGACTCTGATCCAGCACTTCAATGCCCTCATGCAGCCCACCGAGGGAAAAGTCCTCTTCGAGGGAGAGGATATCTGGGGCGAAAAGTATGACAGGAGGGCTCTGCGCTCCAAAGTCGGGCTTGTTTTCCAGTATCCCGAGCATCAGCTCTTTGAGGCGGACGTTCTCACAGACGTCGCCTTCGGACCAAAGAACCAGGGTCTAACTAAAGCGGAGGCGGAGGCGAGGGCAAGGGAAGCTCTCGTTCAGGTCGGTTTTCCCGAGAAGTTCTACGGACACTCTCCGTTCGAACTGTCCGGAGGACAGAAGAGAAGAGTCGCCATCGCCGGTGTCCTGGCCATGAATCCAAGTGTTCTCATCCTTGACGAGCCCACAGCCGGTCTTGACCCGAAGGGGAGGGACGAGATTCTGGATCAGATCAGTTATTTGCACTCAAAGCGCGGTATAACCATCATACTGGTCTCCCACAGTATGGAGGACGTTGCCCGATATGCGGATCGACTGATCGTTGTAAATGACGGAAAGATTCCGTATGACGGCACGCCGAGAGAGGTCTTTGCCCACTACGAGGAACTTGAAAAGATCGGCCTTGCGGCTCCGCAGATCACGTATATCATGCATGACCTTGCTGCCAAAGGACTCTCCGTGGACGTGCATGCGACTACGGTCGAGGAGGCAAAGAAGAGTATTCTGGCAGCCCTTGTCGGAAAGGGGGCGCGCAGATGAGAAACATAACAATCGGCCAGTACTATCCGGCGGATTCGATTCTCCATAAGCTGGATCCCCGGGTCAAATTTCTCGGCACGCTGGTCTTCATTGTCTCCCTGTTCCTGATCAAAGGCCTGGCAGGCTATGTGTTCGTCACGGTCGTCCTCGCGACCCTTGTAAAGCTTTCCAAAGTTCCGTTCGGCATGATGCTGAAGGGGATGAAGGCCATCATTTTTATTTTGATCATCACAGTCATTTTCAACATGCTGTTCACGCCGGGTGAAGCGATTTTTACGATCTGGCGGCTGAGTGTCACGAAGGAAGGCGCCGTTCAGGCCTTCAGAATGGCGATCCGCCTGTCCTACCTCATCATCGGTTCTTCGATTATGACTCTGACGACGACGCCGAACCAGCTCACCGATGCTATGGAGAATCTGTTCAGCCCGCTCAAAGTCATCAAGGTTCCTGTCCATGAGATATCCATGATGATGTCGATCGCGCTCCGCTTTATCCCGATCCTTATGGAGGAGACGGACAAGATCATGAAGGCTCAGATCGCGCGAGGCGCGGATTTTGAGTCCGGAAACCTTATAAAGCGCGTGACCAATATGATCCCTCTTCTGGTCCCTCTGTTCGTCTCAGCTTTTCAGCGGGCAAATGACCTTGCCATGGCGATGGAGGCCCGCTGCTATCACGGCGGAGAGGGCAGGACCCAGATGAAACCGCTTCGATATGAAAAGCGGGATTATATCGCCTACATCCTGATGCTGGCATTTGCCGCGGCAGCTGTCTGCTTCTGCATCTTCGGCGGAGGATGGATCTGAAAGGATCAAATTACTATGCGAGTAAAACTCACTGTCGCCTATGACGGGACAAATTATCACGGCTACCAGAGTCAGACGAACGGTGTGGCTGTCCAGGATGTTCTGGAGGATGCCATAGAGCATCTCTTCGGGGAGCGCATCCGCACAATGGGAGCCAGCCGGACGGACGCGGGGGTCCATGCCCTCGGAAATGTCGCGTGTTTTGATGTGGAGTCGAGGATCGATCCGACGAAGATCTCATTTGCGCTGAACGCAAGACTGCCCGAGGATATACGGATCATGGACTCGTGTGAGGTGCCGGAATCATTTCACCCGAGATTTCAGGATACTGTAAAGACTTACGAGTACCACGTGATCAACCGGAACTTTCCGGATCCGCTGACCAGAAATACCGAGATGCATTATTATTACCCGCTCGATGCGGACAGGATGAATGCAGCCGCGGAGATG
>JAFRCB010000158.1 GCA_017404585.1 Lachnospiraceae bacterium | reverse complement strand
CTGATCGGCCAGAAGACGACGACATCTGTCTACGGTCGTACAGTGGAGCAGGCGGGTCTTCCGCTCCGCATGTGCGAGATTCTTTCACAGATCGACTGCGCTGTATTTGTTGAGCGCGTCATGCTGAATAATCCTGCAAATGTCAGAAAAGCCAAAGCAGCAGTCAAGAAAGCTCTGGATATCCAGGATGCACGGCTCGGATTTACATTTGTCGAGTTCCTGTCCTCCTGCCCGACCAACTGGGGTCTCGCTCCGAAGGACGCGCTCACATTTGTTGAGAAGAACATGGCAGAGTACTATCCGATCAGGAATTTCAAAACGCCGGAGGGATTTTGATTATGAAGAAGAAATTATTTTTTGCCGGGGCAGGCGGCCAGGGCGCCCTTGCGATCGGACAGATGATAGCCAAAGCAGCAATGGATGAAGGTCTGGAAGTTACATGGCTCCCGTCTTACGGCCCGGAGATGCGCGGCGGTACAGCCAACTGTACAGTAGTCGTGTCCGACCGTCCGATCAGCTGCCCGCTGATCAATGACGCGGACGTGCTCGTCGTGATGAATCTTCCTTCCCTTACAAAGTTCCAGTCCATGGTGGTCCCGGGCGGCACGATCTTTATCAACAGCTCGCTCGTACCGATTACATCGGACAGAACAGACGTCAAGGTCGTCGAGGTACCGGCCAACGAGAAGGCTCAGGAGCTCGGCAACGAGCGCGCTTCCAACATTGTCATGCTGAGCGCAATCCTGAAGGAGACAGGTATCGTCAAGGAGGAGACTGTCCGCCATCAGATCGAGAAGACGTTCAGCGGCCGCAAGGCCAAGTTCCTGCCGGCTAATCTGGCAGCGCTGAAGACATATTTGGATTGATTTTTGTTAATTTTGGGCTGCCGCACGAGTGCGGCAGCTTTTTTGCCGGTGATTTGGGGACGGTTCTTTTCGCGTGGGATTTCTCACGTGAAAAGAACCGTCCCTTTTGCGTGCTCCGCTGCCTCCGCCATTGACCGGATGAAACTCGCCAGGACCAAAGGCAGCAAACGCGCTTTGGGATCAAGAATTTGCTGCCTCTGCCATTGACCCGATGAAGCCCATCAGGAGCAAAGGCAGCAGATATGTCTTGGAATCAAGAATTTGCTGCCGCTGCCATTGACCGGATGAAACTCGCCAGGACCAAAGGCAGCAATCGCGCCTTGAGGTCAGGAATTTGCTGCCTCCGCCATTGACCCGATGAAACTCGTCAAGAGCAAAGGCAGCAGACGCGCTTTGGGATCAAGAATTTGCTGCCACTGGCGTTGACCTCAAGAAACACGCCTCGAGCAAAGGCAGCAGACATGTCTCGGAATCAGGAATTTGCTGCTTTTGCTATGTGCATGAAGAAACTCACTTTGCTAAACGGAAAACCAGCCAACCAGCCTCTTTTTACATGGCGAAAATTTGGACCTGGTATTATAATTATCGTATAAACATATAGTGAAGGGGATATCTCAGCGTGAGATGCCGCCTTTGCAGAAGACGAGCGATACTTGGTTTGAACGTCGGAATATATACTAAAAATCAGAAAAAAGGAGATAACTATATGAAACTAAAGAAACTCACAGCAATTATCACAATGTTAGGATTATCGGCACTTGCACTTTCCGCATGCAGCGGAACAACACAGGCGGCAGCACCCGCTGAGGCAGCTGCTGTGGAATCTACAGTAGAGTCAACAGCGGTAACAGAAATGGAGTCTGCTCAAGAGACAGCTCAGCCGACGGATGAATCGGCAGTGGCGGAAGCACTTAAGGAGGAAGCTGCAGCAGATTCTATGTATGTGCTCCATCAGGAGAGAGTTGCTTCTCCGGAATGGGTCACCAAACTTCCGGCAGCACAGGATGAAAACGTAAAGCAGCTCTTCGTAGTTGCAGGTCTCGGAATGGACAAGACGACAGCGTCGATCTCTATGCATGAGAGAAGTGAGGATGGCAAATGGGAGCAGATCCTCTCGACACCCGGCTTTGTTGGTAAGAACGGACTCTGCCTGGATGCAGACCACAAAGAAGGCTGCGGCCAGACACCGGTCGGCGTTTATAAGTTCAACAAGGCTTTCGGTATTGCCGCTGACCCGGGCTGCGCGATTCCGTACATTCAGGTCACAGACGATACCTACTGGTCAGGCGATATCCGCGAAGGATACCATTACAATGAAATGGTCAACCTTTCCGACTATCCGGACCTTGACATGGAGAACAGCGAGCACATCGTAGATTACATCTACCAGTATCAGTACTGCCTCAACATCAGCTTCAACGAGGATGGCACAGCCGGCAGAGGCTCCGCGATCTTCCTTCACAGCTTTGGCCCGACAAAGCCGTACACAGGCGGCTGCGTGGCTCTTCCGGAATACATGATGAAGATGGTCATGACCAATGTTGATCCGGACTGCGTTGTAGTAATTGATACACTGGAGAATATGGGCGGAGAGCTTTAATCTTCCGCACTTCCCGGAGATATGGGATAATAAACGGGAATACTCGGTTATTCAATTGCTAAGTAGTTCACTTCCGGCACTAAGCATGCAGACAACTAAAAAACGATGAATGAAAACCTCCCGCGATCTTCGATAAAATCGAAGTGGCGGGAGGTTATTTTGTGTTACAATCTCTATGAGGCCGGAAACGAGTAAGAGTGCTGGGTTCTGGGTGTTAAACCTACCTTGCAAAAATCACTGGGGGCCGAAGTGAAAGAAAAGTGCTGGAGCCCGGGTATGAAACTCAACGTGCTACAACCACTGGGGGCCGAAGTGAAAGAAAAGTGCTGGAGCCCGGGTATGAAACTCAACGTGTTACAACCACTGGGGGCCGAAGTGAAAGAAAAGTGCTGGAGCCCGGATGTGAAACTCACCGTGTCACGCTCACCGCAAGGACCCGGAAGTGGTTTCAGCGACGAGCCTCCGGAAAGAGACCTCACTTACGACATGCAGGAGAAACATTATGAAAAATCTCAAAGATATAGTATACAGACAGCTTGCCATCGATTATTGTCTCGATAAGGACGAGCTCGCAGGCACTGGGAATTGTTTTCACACATTTGAAGCTCTTCCCGGGAGACGGCGTTTTCAGCAGGACACCGAGTCGTTCCTCAGAATCGCAGTCATAAAGAACAGGATTTTGTTCGCCGGGGACCCGCACATCATTGACTGGTGCCGGAAGAAATACGAAAAGGAAGACGGTGCATGGTTCTTCGAGCCGCAGGTGCTGCGGGAACTCGATCATGAGCTCGCCCGATACGGGTACGGGGTGGATCACATGCATCCGTTCTACATATCCAGCGAGCCCTCCGATCCTACGCCCTGCCCGTATGAGATCCGTACCTATCGGGGCGGGGAGATCGAGGGGTTTCGGGGTGATAAGAGATTTACAAATGCATTCACCTTCAAACCCGAAGCCCTCGACAT
>JAFRCB010000157.1 GCA_017404585.1 Lachnospiraceae bacterium | reverse complement strand
GTAGAGGACTTCGTTCAGGTCACCGATCCTGACATTGAACGATGGGTACAGAAACCCTTCAGTGGGTGCGCCGATTGTCCAGCGTCGTGTCAGTTCAGTGACGCCCTCGCCGTCGTCGTAGCCGAGAGTGGGCTTTGAGAGCTGGGCAGGGCATATAGCAAAGAGAAGGCTCTGATAGACTACTTCTCCATCCTCGAGCTTCCTCTTGTCAGATGACATTGCCGGCACATCGTAAGTGATGCGGGCAAGCATCGCATAGTAGGGGTCGGTGTGCTTATAGGAGGCGATTACGTGCCCTGCGAACTCCTCTAGCAGTTCAGTGTCTTCTTCCTCCATATGCCTGAGAGCAAAAAGCTTTTCGGACTGGGACGAGAGGGCGACAGAGAAAAGCTCTCTGCCCTCCGCACCCGCGACTGCCTTTTTAATATTGTCTTTATGCCTGAACATCTCGTCATCGTCAAAGGACAGGAATTTTCTGTATGACTGCCAGCACAGTTCATTGTCCGGACTTACATAAAAGCCGTAGATCCAGTCAATCGGAGGATCGTTCTTTCTTAAGACTTTTCTTATTTCTGCAAGATTACTTTTATCCATGCGGTGCTCCTCATTATCAGCTTATCAACACTTATATTTTGTGATGAAGTCAGCATTTTATCGTTTAAAGTTTATCGTATAAAAACAAAACAGCTGCCACATTTCCATGCGACAGCTGATCCCTATCGGGGCAGCGAGATTTGAACTCGCGACCTCACGGCCCCCAGCCGTGCGCGCTACCAAGCTACGCCATACCCCGTAACCACTACATTATGAAATAAATCTTTGTGAATGTCAAGCTCTTTTTATCTCAGTAATGCCATCTGACAACGTAAGTCCATCCGGTAACGACATGTTTTTCGGTCCTCTGAACGGATTCCCAAGGGTATCATCGAAATCATCACCGTATTCGGCAGTGATAGAATTCTCAATCTCGTCGAGAGCTTTGAGGATACGGTCACTGTTGGTGACGACAAAAACAGTCATGATCAATGCGAGGACCAGACCGATCACCGAAGTGCAGAGAGCGGCAGTTCCGATACCCTTGTCCTTTTTGCTGCGGATCACTTTTACTGCGGTCAATATGCCTATTAGGGCTACCGGGATAACAAATATCATTGCCCAGAAGAACAGGATCGAGACAATGCCGAGTATTAGAGAAATAATGGCAAGAGAACTTCCTGCTTCTCTCTTCTCCGGCACGCTGACGGAAACTTTGTCTGAGTACCCCGGCTGATAAGAATAGTTTTGACGACTACTCAGCTCTTTGGGGCGCGGAGCAGCGCCACCGTGCATACGTCTGAAAGCAGCACGCTGTCGGTAAGCTCTCTCCCTGATTTTCTGCAGATCATTTTCAGTTATCGTGGTCACTTCATGTTCATTCATGATTTCTAATTTATCCCGCATAACCCGGCGCGGGTATCTTGTCAGCACAAGCTGACACAGCACCAAGACGAATCCCTGCGCAGCCTCGTGTATCTAAGCATTTGTAAAAAGAAATATCCGAATACATTGCTTCTCAATCGTTAGAAAGTATTTTACATCATTGATTTTAATTGTCAATGCCGATTATGATGGGGCCTTCCTGTGCCGGTACTCAGCACTTCCGAACAGGAGGAATACTGCGATCGCCAGACCTGACAGAGCATTGACGGTGCCCCAGAAGTCTGCATACGTCTCATCTCCGGTCCTTGCCGCCGAAGCCCTTTTCGAAGTCCTATCGTCAGAACGTCTTCCCTGCAGGTCCCCTGATCCTGAAGCCGTCTGTGATGTCGAAATCCCGGTGCCGGAAGAGGTGCCTCTGTACGTGCCGCTCTGCAGCAATGAGGATGCTCCCGGATTGCCTGAAACACTGTAAACAGATTTCGAAGTGGTGGGTAGATCGAGTGAGGCTTTGGGCTCCAGGGTCAGATCATAGAGCCACTCATTGTGATCAGTCATCGGTATTGTCAATAAAAAAGATGCGGAAGCCTTATGGCCGGGAGCCGGAGACGTTTCTACTACCCGGTATCTGCCCAGCTTCATGTCACTGATCTTCAAGATCCCGTCCTGATTTGTCATATCGGTATATGTTGTCAGATCGCGGCTGTCATCTATCTTGTAGAAGGTGAATTCAGCTCCCGCTACGGGGGTCTTTGAATCCACATCATCAAAATACCTGATTGTCACAGAGCCTCTCTTTCCTGCGTCGACCGTCTTGTCTGCCAGTACGGTCTCGGAAGAAAAGATAACTGAAAATGCTGTCATTACAGTGAATAATAAAACATACTTTCTGAGATTATTCATGATACACTCCTTTTTTTATCGGTCTTTTGCGGCTTATGGATGTGTGGACGTGAATTGCGTAAAGTGCTGTCTCGACTGCGACTGTTAAAAACATTCCGGCTATGTACAATACTGATCTCACATACTCCCTTCGACGCGCAGTTAACAGATCTGCGGCAGACGTATCCATTCCGCTCATACACCGCACTCCTCTGACGAACAGTCTGTGTGAGTTGATGCCGTAAGGAACACACGTCATGAGAGTAATCATATCCTCGCCCCGGGCTATCTTAAGAGCTTCGGTCTCAGATGGCAGACACGTCGAAATTTTATCTACTTTGTATGTATGCTTTTCCGAAAGAACATAAATATTGAATTCATCGCCCGGCTGCATCTCCGGCAGATGGGTGAATAATTCCCTGTCGACAAGACCCGAGTGAGCCGCTATTACCGCATGAGCGGAAGGACCTCC
Source organism: Lachnospiraceae bacterium (assembly GCA_017404585.1). Taxonomy (GTDB): domain Bacteria; phylum Bacillota; class Clostridia; order Lachnospirales; family Lachnospiraceae; genus Chordicoccus. The sequence continues at coordinate 26 of JAFRCB010000157.1, read as the reverse complement.
GACCGGTAGTGACGTTCCGTGCATGT
>JAFRCB010000156.1 GCA_017404585.1 Lachnospiraceae bacterium | reverse complement strand
ATTTGACCGGGAATATGATATGTCAAATATCGATCTCTACGGTAGAATGTATCCGCCGTTCTCTGATGTCATCGACTATCTTGCCGAAGATCCGGAAAAGCCTCTCTTTCTGGTCGAATACTGTCACTCCATGGGCAACGGTCCGGGAGATTTTAAGGAATACAGAGATCTGACTGAAAAATACCCGCGTCTGTGCGGCGGATATGTCTGGGAATGGTGCGATCACGGAATCTACAAGGGAGTCGCCGAAAACGGAAAGGCTATGTACTGGTACGGCGGAGACCACGGCGAGCTTCAGCATGACGACAACTTCTGCCTGGACGGACTCGTCTATCCTGACAGAACGCCTCACACCGGGCTTTTGGAATTCAAGAATGTCCACCGTCCGCTCCGTGCATCCTACGACCCGGCCGAGGGTGCGCTGACGGTTGGCAATTATCTGGATTTCCTTGATCTGTCTCCCTATGTAAGGGCCGACTACAGCCTGACTGTGGACGGAGAGGAAATTGCACACGGCTCTCTGAGCCTTCCGCCTGTGCCGCCTCACGGAAAAGCCAAAGTCCCGCTCGCTCTCGACATTCCGGAAAAGGGACGTTGCTTCCTCTGTGTCACATATATCCTGACAAATCCTCTCAAGGGTCTGCCGGCAGGACATGAACTTGGATTTGACGATATCGAGATACAGAATGTGGATGAGAGAAATCAGAAGGCTCTGGCAATGTTCGCATCTGTAAAAACTGCCTCTGCAGCTCTCCCAACGGTAACGGAGTCCGACACAGACCTTATCATCAAGGGCAGCAGCTTCACTTACACACTGGACACCCTCTCCGGCCGCTTCACTTCATTTGTGACAAATGGCAGGGAGCTTCTGACGCAGCCCATGGATTTCAATCTCTATCGGGCGCCGACCGACAACGATCAGCCGCTCACCGAGCGCTGGAAATTCGAGCGTCTGGATCACACAGTCACCAGAGCTTACAGCGTTGCCTGGGAAAACAAGGACGATGCTGTCGTTATTCGAATCAAGCAGTCAGTAGCGGCAATGTCGGTGCAGCCGATTATTCGGGTCGATAGCATTTGCAGCATCTATCCCGACGGAACAATCAAGCTGGAGTGCAGCGCGCAGAAAGACCGCGAGTTCCTGACACTCCCGAGACTCGGCCTGCGTCTCTTCCTTGACCCGGCTTTAGATGATGTCACCTACTACGGCATCGGTCCTCATGAGAGCTATATAGACAAGTGCCGCAGCGGAAAGCACGGAATTTATCATTCTTCCGTAACAGACCTGCATGAGGATTATATAAGGCCGCAGGAAAATGGCAGCCACACCGGCTGCGACTATGTCCGCCTTGAGGGTGACGGGCTTGCCTTCACGGCTGCGACCGGGGATGAGAACACATTCTCATTCAACGCTTCTGTCTACACGCAGGAAGAACTTGAGACGAAACGGCACAATTACGAGCTTACGCCGTGCGGCTCTACAGTCCTGTGCATTGACCACAGGATGGCCGGCATCGGATCAAAGAGCTGCGGACCGGATCTCTCCGAGGAGTATCGGGTCGATGCGGACAACTATCATTTTGTGTTCCTTATGAGACCGGATACTGTCTGAACAGTTAATGGAGGTCCCATTCGCGAGACCTGACGCAGGATTCGGTTCGGCGTCAGTCAATTTAAGTCATCCCGGCAAGACCCAGAGCCGAAATCAGGTCATTGTTAAATTATAACTTGTATCCTTTCGTACGTAAAACCCGGCGGGAGCACGCATCAGTGAGTACCGTTCCGATAAAGCTGCTCCCGCCACGGGCGCGAAAGGTTCTACAGATTCATTTTTAAGGGGGTTACCATGAAAGAAGAGAAAACATATTTGAAATGGTATAACAAAGTCGGTTACGGATCCGGAGATATTGCGGGCAATGTTGTGTATGCCCTGCTGTCTGCATTTGTAATGATCTTCCTGACCGACACGGTCGGCATGAACGCCGGTATCGTCGGCACACTGATTGCCGTATCAAAGCTCTTTGATGGTGTGAGTGATATTTTCTTTGGTTCTCTGATCGACAAAACACATACGAAAATGGGCAAGGCCCGTCCATGGATGTTCTACGGCTTCTTCGGCTGCGCCATCTGCCTTGTCGCCATCTTCTGCATCCCGGCAGACATAAGCGCGACAGCCCAGTACGCATGGTTCTTTATCGCCTACACGCTCCTCAATGCCGGCTTCTACACAGCCAACAATATCGCCTACTCCGCACTGACCGCTCTTGTAACAAAGAATAATCATGAGCGTGTTGAGATGGGCTCCATCCGATTCATGTTCGCCTTCGGCACCAGCATGCTGATCCAGACAATCACCGTCGGCATGGTCGCATATTTCGGCGGCGGCGCAGGAGCATGGCGCACAGTGGCAATCATCTACGCGATCGTCGGTATCATTTCCAACAGCCTTTCCGTCTTCTCCGTCAGAGAGCTGTCACCGGAAGAACTGGCTGAAGATGAAGTCAAAAAAGAAGTGACCGAGGAGGAGAAATACACTCTGATCGACGCGTTCAAGCTTCTCATTAAGAACAAATATTACCTGATGATCTGCGCCTCCTACATCCTGATGCAGATCTACTCCGCTACTCTCAACATGGGTATCTACTTCATGACCTACGTCCTGAAGAATGCCAATCTGCTCGGTGTTTTCTCCTGGGCAATCAACATCCCGATGATCATCGGTCTTCTGTTCACTCCGACCCTTGTCGCCAAGTGGGGCGGCATGTACAAGCTGAACCTCACCGGCTATACGATCGGTACTCTTGGAAGACTCGGCGTTGTCATCGCCGGCTACCTCGGCTCCGTTCCGCTGATGCTGGCATGTACAGCCATCGCTGCATTCGGTATGAGTCCGCTGCAGGGCGATATGAACGCACTGATCGCTACCTGCTCCGAGTACACCTATCTTACCAGCGGCAAGCGAGTTGACGGAACCATGTACTCCTGCACATCCCTCGGCACCAAGCTCGGCGGCGGTATCGGTACAGCCCTTGCAGGCTGGCTGCTTGCATTCTCCGGATACGTCGGCGGCGCGGCAGTGCAGAGCGCGTCCTGCATTAACATGCTCCACATCATGTATCTCTGGATGCCGATGTGCTTCAACCTTCTGGTCACTCTGATCCTCACAAGACTTAATGTCGAAAAGGCCAACGAGGATCTGAGAAAGCAGCTGGGACATACAGCGTAAGGTTCGAGTCTCGTCCGCGAGGCGTGGAGTGGGATTCGGATCAGATTTAGCTGACATAAGTCCAAACGGAATCCCTACAGTCTCTGCTTCGCTACAGTCAGCGCCTACGTGCCCCGCGGAAGAAGGCGAACGTCCACTGACGTTCTACATCCTCGCATAGCGGTTATCTCAGTGGTGATCCTCCATTGAAATAACTCGCCATCTCAGAGGTGGGAGTCTTCTCCCTCTGAGATAATAAATAATGCCCCCCGTGCATAATTAGGGCTGCCGCATCCGCATATGGTTCGAAGATGTAATGTCCAAAAACATCTGCGGTTGCGACAGCCGGCACATCGAAAAAGACAGAGGCTGTCACATCAGGAAACCACACCGTCAAGTGAAGCGGTGTCGGTTACTGATGTGGCAGCCTCTGCTTATTGTCTGTGT
>JAFRCB010000155.1 GCA_017404585.1 Lachnospiraceae bacterium | reverse complement strand
TTAATGACCCCGTCACGAACAAACACATTTACATTTTCCAATATTCGATCATCATCATCGCATGTGATCAGATATCCGATATTTTTGACCAGCAGAGTTGCCATACAGCTCTCCTCCTTTGCGCTACTCACAGTTTTTAAGCCTCGCTTCGCTCATGCCCTTAGCTACTCGGCTTCTATTTCCTTGATAATACATTCATTTCCGCGAACCAACCACGTCTCCCCGCTGCCGCAGAACGGACAGATCCGCCCGTACGTGACAGTCTCGTAATTCTGCCCGCATCCCTCGCAGTGAGTGACAGCGGGAATCGTCTCGATCCTGAGCTCGGAGCCGGTGAGGACTGAGTGCTTTTTCGAAAAGTAATTCCACGCATCTTCGAAAAGCTCGGTCACGATCCCTGATACCTCGCCGATTTCAATGGTTACAGAACCGATCTTCGAAAGGTGGTTCTCCTCGGCGACCTGATCAAGCGTTTTCGCAAGATGAAGGATGATACCCATCTCATGCATATCTCAAAAAACCTCTCTACAAAATCTTTGGAGGCGGCATAAGCATCTTCCATTGATGCATATTCAATATTGCCCCGTTCAGACGGCTGCATACGAAGATGATATTTTGCTGCCGATAACGAACTGCAAGAGCATCCCGTCTGAATCGATCCAGGCCAATCGCAGGAAATTATCGTTTCCTCCGGGATAACTCTGTATCTCAAAATACGAACTATCTTTTTAATTTTACTATTGAGATACGAATAAAACCAGTCATTTTTACTGATTCTATCTCAAAATACAGAAAATTTCCTCAGCATGCAATTGCTTATTCCCGGGCAGCGAAGCTCATATCACAGACAAAGACAGCGCAGCATCCGCTATGGCAAGCATCTCCTTGCCAAGCAAAGTTTCTGTGATATAATTCTACAAGAGCAACAGCTCGAAAGGGACAAAGTTTTTCGATGAAGATGGTGCTTGCGCCGGATTCCGGAACATAGTTACAGCCTGTCTGAGCTGTTACCTGAAAGGCACTGAAAAATCATAAAGGTAGGTATTATAAATTGATAGAGCGCTTCAAAAATATAAATCCACGTGTTCTTATGACTCATGTCATCATCACCCTCGGCTATCCGGCCGCAAGGGCTTTTGTTGCAGAGCGGAATAAACTGCAGCTCTTCACAGACGCTATGACTATTATCGCTATGGTAATGATCATCGGAGGAATCGTTTATGCCCTTGTTCTCAGAGGCGATTTCGATATCAGCGCCTTCGTGATGAGGCGGGGTATGAAGAGGGATGACATGCAGAACTTTCAGAAATATAAAGATGACCGGAACAAAAAAAGAAAGGCAGCTTTTAACTATCCCCTCTTTCTCGGAATCCTTTACCTAATAGTCTCAGCCGTGATTGCCTACGGCTTTCTGTAAAAAACCTCGGGCTGTCGCAATAGAGATTGTGGCAGCCTTCTCTAATCGGTTAAAATCCGGCCTTAACGGCCGGGTTTTTCTTATTTTATCTTTGCCTTCAGTAAATTATCTGGTTTATACCTTGTGATCAAGAAGTCGGCAGTCGACCTTGCAAAATAACACACATGTGCAGTGCTACATAAGGGTCAAATCAAAACGCATCGGCAGTCTCACTAACTCGTTTTTTGTTAAATCAGCTTAACACGCTGCTGAATTTAACAGTGAAGAAGCAGTCACCTTTATTGAGTTTGATGTTCTGTGACCGTATGGTTTATTTATACCAGATTCCAGCCTTCAGTCAATAAAAGGTCATTTCACAGTTAGCAACTGCCCTCAAAAACGCCCGAGCAGTCATCATCCACCATTTTGAACTCAGACGACTGAATACCCACATTTTCTCTTTCAGTTGATTAGTGCTGGTTTCACTCTTTGCGACTGCCTGCCTCCACGCCCGGGCAGTCATCATCCACCGTTTTGAGCTTAGGCGACTGAATTCCCACATTCTTGCTTTCAGTTGATTAGTGTTGGTTTCGCTCTTGGCGACTGCCTGCCTCCACATCCGAGCAGTCATGAAGCGACGTTTTGAACTTTGATGACCGCCGCCACTCAGCATAAGAGGCTGCCGCAGTGTGACAGCCTCAGTTTTTTACTTTCTATGAGGAGCAGACTCTCAATTTGCTCCTTTTTCTTTCTCCAGCCTTGCAGCTTTCTCGCAATAACCGTCAAATTCCTTCGGCGTGCAGTAGACAAAATGGCCGGGGCGGACTTCACGCATCTCACGCGGATCACCGGACTGATCAAGTTCGCTCGGGTCATAGACCTTATGCTTTCTGTTCTTCTCAATCAGCGGGTCCGGCATCGGGACCGTGGAGAGCAGGGCCGTCGTGTACGGATGCAGTGGGTACTCGAAGAGCGTCTCTGATTCAGCGATCTCAACGATCTCGCCCAGATGGATGACCGCGATTCTGTCCGCAATAAAGCGGACGACCGAAAGGTCATGTGCGATGAAGAGATAGGTCAGATCCTTTTCCGCCTTCAACTTGTTCATGAGGTTCAGGACCTGAGCTCTGATGGAGACGTCCAGCGCGGAGATAGGCTCATCCGCGACGATGAACTTCGGCTCCATGATCATAGCACGGGCAATACCGACACGCTGACGCTGTCCGCCGGAGAACTCGTGCGGATAGCGGGACTTGTGCTCGGGCAGAAGTCCGACATCCTGCAGGGCTTTGTCTACCTTGGCAAGTCGGTCATTCTCATCTTTGTACAGATGGAAATTGAGAAGACCTTCCGACACACAGTACTCGATCGTCGCTCTCTCATTCAGCGATGCCGCAGGATCCTGGAAAATCATCTGGATATTGCGGACCACATTTCTGTCCTCTTCCTTGGAAATATTACCGGAAATGCGCTTTCCTTCAAATGTGATCTCGCCGGCACTGCAGGGATTGATGCGCATGATCGCGCGTCCGAGAGTAGTCTTTCCCGATCCGGATTCGCCGACAAGAGCAAATGTCTCGCCCTTGTAAATGTCGAAATTGGCATCCTTCACGGCTTTGAATTTCTTTTTTCCGCCTGTATCGAAAGAGATGTCTACGTGTTTGACGGACACGATCACCTCTCTGTTATTATTATTCGACATGGAACGCGCCTCCCTTATCTGTCATTTTCTTGATCTTTTCATGAAGATTCTGGATGACCTCCGGTTTCTCCAGTTTCGGCGCTCTCGGATCGAGAAGCCATGTCTTAGCGTAATGCGTATCACTTACCTTAAAGAATGGAGGTTCCTGCACGAAGTCGATCTTGAGAGCGTGCTCATTGCGCGGTGCAAATGCGTCTCCCTTGATCTTATTGTACAGTGACGGCGGTGTACCGGTGATGTAGTAGAGATCCTGACCCTTGACGCCCAGCTGGGGCAGACTGGAAAGCAGCGCCCATGTGTATGGGTGACACGGCTCAAAGAAAATTTCCTCGACAGTGCCGTACTCAATAATCTGTCCGCCATACATGACGCCGACGCGGTCGGCAACATTGGCAACAACACCCAGGTCATGCGTGATGTAGAGTGTGGTAAATCCAAGTTCCTTCTGCAGATCACGGATCAGCTGCAGGATCTGAGCCTGAATGGTAACGTCCAGAGCGGTCGTCGGCTCGTCGCAGATCAAAATTTCCGGATGGCATGAAAGAGCGATGGCGATGACGATACGCTGACGCATACCGCCGGAATACTGGAACGGGAACTCATCAAAGCGGTTGGCTGCGTCCTTGATGCCGACGCGCTCCATGATCTCAATGGCCTGTTTTTTCGCTTCCGCCTTCGAAACGCCCTGATGCTTCTCGATTACTTCAGTTATCTGGGAGCCGATCGTGCGGATCGGGTTCAGCGACGTCATAGGATCCTGGAAGATCGTGGATATCTTTGCACCGCGAATGCCTTCCCAGTCCTTATCTGTCTTAAGTTTTGTCAGGTCTTTCCCGTGGAACATGACAGATCCGTTGGAAATCATACCGTTGGATTCCAGCATTCCGGTAAATGTCTTTGTGAAGACGGATTTTCCGGAACCGCTCTCGCCGACGATCGCGAAAGTCTCTCCCTCATACAGATCCAGCGAGATACCGCGGATCGCTGTAAGATAATTGTCCCTGACTCTGAATTTTACTTCAACGTCTTTGGCGGACAGTACAACATTTCTATTCTCTGACATTGTTATTCCTCCTACATGTGCGTACGCGGATCGGCTGCGTCAGCAAGTCTCTGCCCTACGATATAGAGCGAAATCGAGATGATTGCCAGGACGCTGACGGGAATCCAGAAAAGATGCGGATAGCCGTTCATGTACGAAGTATACATGGCGATGGACTGACCCAGAGATGCGTTAGTTGTACCAAGTCCGAGACCCATGTAGGAAAGGAATACTTCGTAGGAAATAAGCGAAGGAACCTCACGCGATACATAAGTCATAATGACGGAAATAAGATACGGAAGAATGTTCTTCACGATCATGGTCCATGTACTGGTACCCAGACACTTGGAAGCCAGGTTGTACTCACGGTCACGGATGATCATAACCTGCGTACGTATAAAGTATGCTACGAAAATCCACTCCGTACAGGTCATGGTGATGATCAGAGATCTCATACCTGCGCCGAGAACGTAGGAAAGAATCATAGCCAGAAGCAGGAACGGAACGTTGGAGATGACGTTGTAAACTTCGATCATCCAGCGGTCCATCTTCTTTGAGAAGCCCCAGAGAGCACCGATCGGAATACCGATCAGCATGTTGATGGCCGTGCAGATAAAGCTGACGATGATAGAGTTTCGGGCGCCGGCCCATACCGCGTCAAAGACTTCGTTTCCGACATGGTCAGTACCGAAGATATGCTCTGCGGACGGCTTCAGGAACTTCAGGTGTGAGTTATTGATGTTCGGGGTCTTGATGGGACTGTAACCCGAGAGCATCGGCTGTATCATTGCAAATGCAATGATGCACAGCAACAGGACCGCGACCGCGACCGTGAACTTATTCTTAAAAAATGTTCTCCAGACAGATTTCCAGTATGAGTACCGGGGAGCTGCAATATGTTCAGATTCGAGCTCGTCGAACTCCGCAAACTCGAACAGATTGGTGTTTTCCATATCCATTTACGACCTCCCTGCCTTCTCACTGAGCGAAATTCTGGGATCTACCTTTGTCAATACGATGTCTCCGGCCAGAACTGAAAGGACCGATACTGTGGAGAACATGAACGCAAGGGCGATGATCATGACATTGTTATACTGCTTGATTGCATTCGGAAGCATCTTACCCATACCACCGACAGAGTAAATTGCCTCGGTGATGATGGCGCCGGTGATACATCCGGCCAGCGATGCGGGAATTCCCTGTGCAATCGGAATGATCGCGTTCTTGAAAATGTGCGTGCGGAAGATCTCTCCCTGGCTGAGTCCCTTGGCCTTTGCGAACTTGACGTAGTCCGCGCTCATCTGGTCGACCACGTAGCGGCGGGTCCACAGCATGAGGCTGGCGATGGACGGCAGGGCAAGAGAGATGACCGGCAGTACCCACGAACGCGCGTCTCCCGGTCCGTAGGTGGTAAATACCGACGGAAGGTTGAACAGTAATGTTCCGAAATACCGGAAGAGGTAGATATATGCCAGAGACGGAACTGCGATAATGAAAATGATATAGACCATACCGAGCTTATCCGCAAGCTTATCTTTTCTTCTCGCCATAAGAAGACCGAAGGGCAGACCCAGCGAATATGCCAGGATCATGGCTATAATACCCATTCTGAAAGATGTTCCGATCATTGAAGGCTGATTTCTGTAGACCTCATAATCCGCATAGTGATCCGGGAACTTCTTTGTATCCATTCGGTCGAGGACCGGCTTATACTTCAGAGTGCCGAAATTAATACCGGATTCTCCCTCAAGGCCGGTCTCATAGACGACATGTCGTTTTGCCTCATCGCCCTGTGACTGGAAGAGAACACGCATGACATCGAGACCCTGATAGGTCGGGTAGGAAACACCGAAATTCAGACGGATGAAATTCTGGTGGATCCAGGGGAACTTGCTGTTTGTATAGAGAAGATACTTGTACGTTGTGCCGCTGCCGATAATGGCAAGACCGCCGGACGGGGTACGACCGAAGGAAATTCCCCTTTTGAGGTCGGGATTCGCCTCATCCTTTACGGACATCGGTGTGTCGATCACAATGAGATGGGAAAGCCATGATCCCATTCGCTTGATGACCGGAATATCCTTATACGCATAGTAACGCCCATTTCCCAAATACTTTTCAACTGTATATCCTTTTGATGTATACAGATCGAGGAAATCCTTACTGTCTTTGGAATCAGGTTCAATAGCTGCCACCATCTCCGGGCTGCCGGCGCCATAAATCTCCTGGCAGTAATCGTTTATTCTGAC
>JAFRCB010000154.1 GCA_017404585.1 Lachnospiraceae bacterium | reverse complement strand
TACTCCATCTTGAAGAGCCTCCTTTAGGGCGGAGTATTTGTCCGGGAAGACAGTACCCCATCTTAGCGGATGGCTCTTCTTTATTCAATTCATTTGCTCGATGCCTTTACCGGCATCCCACAGAAAAAGTGATTGACCCAAAATTCGTCGGAAAACGTGATGCTTATCGGCTCACTCGCTATGATTTCGTGAAATGCAAAAGAAAAGTCGCTCAGATTTCGTGATTTTTCGCTTGACCGAGGTACTGTCCCGGCCTTATAATGACCGTAACAGAAGCATGGAGGTGCGGTTATGTATCTGAAACGGAAGATCGACGCGTATCTGACAGCGTGGAAAGCGGACCCGGAGCGGAAGCCGTTGATCGTGAAGGGCGCGCGGCAGATCGGGAAAACGGAGTCTATCCGGCGGTTCTCTGAGAAGAGATACAAAAGCGTCGTAGAAATCAACTTTGCGCTGGAACCGAAGTATAAGACGATCACTGAGGAAGGCTATGATGTGGAGAGCATCGTGAAACACATCACGCTGCTTGATCCCTCCAAAGAGTTTCTCCCCGGAGAAACGCTGCTTTTCTTTGACGAGCTGCAGGAGTTTCCGGAGATCGCAACCGCGTTGAAGGCTTTCTGTCAGGATCGGCGCTACGATGTGATCTGCAGCGGGTCGCTGCTCGGCGTTCATTACCACAGAATACAGAGTATCAGCGTGGGGTATAAGCTCGACTATGACATGTATTCTCTCGACTTCGAAGAGTTCCTCTGGGCCAAGGGTTACGGAGACGAGTCGACCGAAGGCATGCTGGATCACATGAAGAGCCTTGTCCCGTTCAGTGAAAGCGAGATGGCCGTATATCGTCAGCTTTTTCTGGATTACTGCGTGCTCGGCGGGATGCCCGGCGTGGTTCGAAGCTACATCGAAAAAGGGAACTTCGCCGGATCACTGGCCCTGCAGAGACAGCTGCTGTTGGACTATGAGGAGGACGTCCGGAAATATGCGGAAGGACTTGACCAGGCAAAGATCCTAAGCGTTTACCGCCATGTTCCGACGCAGCTTGCCAAGGAGAATAAGAAGTTCCAGTACAGCACGATCTCCAAATCCGCCCGTGCAAGGGAGTACCAGGGCTGTATTGAATGGCTGCAAGACGCGGGCGTGGTGAATATCTGCTATTGCCTGCACTTCCCGGAACTGCCCCTGAAAGGAAATTATGACGAGGCAAAGTTCAAGCTCTATTATGCCGATACCGGGCTGTTGGTGGCCTCTCTCGACGAAGAGGCGCAGGAGGACCTCCGAGCAAACAAGAACCTGGGCGTCTACAAGGGTGCACTATATGAGAACCTGGTTGCAGAGGCTCTGATAAAGCAAGGTCTCGGGCTTTATTACTATAAGCGAGAGGATTCTCAGCTGGAGGAGGATTTCTTCGTCCGAACAACAAACGAGCTCCTCCCCGTAGAGGTCAAGGCAGGAAACAATAGTTCCAAGTCCCTTTCTACCCTGATCCGCGGTGAAAAGTACGCCGACGTCAAGCGCGGTATCAAGCTCTCTGCCGGAAATATAGGCTTTTCCAACGGGATCTTTACCTTCCCGTACTTCTGCGCATTCCTCCTGAAAAGATGGCTGGAGCAGCTTGGGCATGACGATGCAAACGAGGAAACCGCGAACTAGAGATCAATAAAATGTAACATCGAAAATCGAATTTCCAGCCTGGAAAAACAGATAGAATTGACCAAAAACGCGAAAATACGATCATTCGGGTCAATAGAGCCGCCAAGACCGCCATTGAGGTCTTTGATGAGGTTTTGGAGAAGGACAAGCTCGAACCGAAGGATCTGCACCTGATCATCGACAAGATCTTCGTCTATGAAGATCACGTCGATATCAAGCTCAAGGACGACATCGACAGCATTTTGCGCTGCGGGATGCTGCCGGAAGAGGCAAAAGACCCAGAAACGTTAGAAAAGAGCGCCGAAACTTTTAATTCTGGCACGAAAGATAGCTTAAATGTCACAATAGTCCAGAGCGCGGAGAAGCGCCCGGACAAGGTTTTTCGTGCCAATGTTATCTGTGACGGTGACAGGTCACATAGGCATAGGGATTGTCCCCGTCTTCCCAGGGGAGGGTGAGAATCCCCTCCCCGAGAGACGCGCGGCACGAAGGACAGGCGTGCATCTCAGTCCGAGATGAGCAGGCAGCTGCCGTCCGAGATCTGGAGGGCGGTCCCTTCCGTCAGGGTGATTCGGGTGGATTCGCCGACGCTGAGCTCGAAGGATTTGATAACCGAGCCATAGTCGCCGAGAATGACGACCTGCGCATTGACGATGTCGCTCATCATGCCGCCCAGCGAGCCCATGAGCCCGCCGAGTTCGTCGTTGAACATCCCGCCGAGAGAGGAGTACAGATCACCGTAGGTGTCGCCGAAGGTTTCGGTGCACTTGATGGTGTAGCTTCCCGGGAGAATATCCTCTCCGACAATGAACTTGCCTTCCTTGAGGGTGATCTGCGCTGCCAGGGGCATGCCGCGGGCGACCATCTCATCGCGGAACGCTTCGTACATCTGCTTGATTTCCGCGTCACTGTATTTGCTGAGCTCCGGGTTGCCGGCGGCAAAGGCCGTTGCGGACAGAAGCGCGAGGGTAAGAGCAAGGATCAAAAGGGCTGAAAGCAGTTTTTTCATGATGTTCCTCCTGATAATGGTATGATTTTGGATTCCTGCCGATTCAGTATAGCAGAAGAACCGGAGGCGCGTTGCCCCCGGTTCGGTGGGAATGACAACATTTTCAGGTCAGGAAGGGCGGCAGATTGTTCTCCCGCAGGATGGCGTCGACATCATGGATATCAAAAATACGATTATTGATAGCCACGATGAAGGCGACATCCCGCGGATTCCTGACATGGAGCGGGGCCATCCCATAGAGCGTGAGCGCTTCATCCGTCTCGATCTCATCAAATCTTGCCGCAAGACAGATCCGGAGAATCGTGTCCCGGCTGGTGGTGTGCTTCTCCTCCGAGATCAGTTTGTACCCATACCGTTCGGACAGGTCT
>JAFRCB010000153.1 GCA_017404585.1 Lachnospiraceae bacterium | reverse complement strand
GGGTCACAGCAGCATAATTGAATACATTTCTTTAGAGACGGCAGACATTCGTAAGGATGCTGCCATCTTTTTCGTATCCAAAAGTTGGGATGCAGATTAGGGTATGGAGCAGAATGCGGATTAAGAGGCAGGCGTCACCGCCTTCATCTCGCGTTTCACGCTCGGTGTCGGGCGGGCGCCAAAGTGCCTTCATTTCGTGCGGGCACGAATCAGGCACCTTGGCTTGTCGCCTACGAAAAAAGCTTTGCTTTTTTAAGTTCGAAGTAAAGGACCTGCGTTTTTCGATGAAGATGATGTTTGCGACAGCATATGAAACTTCGATACAGCCTGTCTGAACTGTAACCCGGCGACACTCTGACGATATCACAACAGCGGGATGGGAAAATTTTTCTTCCTTATTCAGCCCAATGCTAGTATAATCATAATATCTATGGACTATTATGAGGGCAGACAGAACAAATATGAGAACATCTTCAGAGAAAAAACTGAATATTCTGCTCATGTCCGCTAAAGTGAGGGCCGGAGGAGAGGCGGTGCACGTATACACGCTTGCAAAGGAACTCACTCTTATGGGACACCGTGTCTATCTGCTCACTTCGGCGGAGGACGGCGGAATGTGCGCTGAACTGCTGAAAGGCAGGATATTCCGCGCTCCGATCAACGATCACAACCCTGCTGCCCAGATGCGATGTATTGCCGCTATTAAGAAAATCGTGAAGGAAAGCAGATTTGATATTATTCACTGCCACGGGAGGGACAGTGCTTTCGCGGTCAAGTGCGCGGGTGTTCGGGTACCGTGTGTATTCACCTGCCACTCTCTGTCGCTGAAGACAGATGTCTTTCACCGTGCACTGGCCGGCGGTGCCGCTATGAATATCGCCGTGTCCGGCGCGTCAAAGCAGTTCATGATGGAAGGGCTGCGCATTCCTGAGAATAAGATCCGCGTCGTCCCGAACGGAGTCGACCCGTCGACACTTCATCCGCTCACCGATGCGGAAAAGGCCGTGCTGCAGCAGAGGTTTTTCATTGCTCCCGGCAGCCGCGTAGCGTGTATGCACGGGCGGTTCGATCCCAGAAAAAATCATGTTGTCATTGGTCGGGCGCTTGCTGCCCTTTCCCCGGAGAAGAGGAGCAGGCTGGTCATTCTGTGCTCCGGCAGCCGCGAGGTACCTTTCTACAATACTCTGGTCGGGGAATTAAGAAAACTCGGCGTGCTTTCCAATTTCCGATTTACCGGTTGGACATACACCAGAGACATTCTGGGCATGTCGGATCTCTTACTTGCTCCGAGCACTGAGGAGAGCTTTCTCATGACTGCTCTCGAGGGATTTTTCATGCGGGTACCGGTCGCGAGATCTAAGACCGGAGGCTATGAGGAAATGAAGGATATCTGTCTGGGATATGATGCTATGGATGTGAAGGCGTGGAGCGGGATTCTTAACGAACTTGCTGAGAGCGAAGGAGAACTGTATCGTGATATGACGGACCGGGCTTACGATTCAGCTATGTCACGCTTTACATCGAGACACATGACCGAAAGAATCCTTGATGTTTATTTCAGCGTGATATGACCCTGTTCTGAGAGGGGGCAAAAACGGAGGTGCTTTGATTTGCGCGGCACTTATTACATAGCCTGCGAGACGGCATTTACAGATAATGAAAAGAGACTTGCGAGCGAAAAAGCCCGAGACGATATAACCCGCATTCTGACACAGAGCGGGTCAGATATAGCATTTCGTGAATTGAACATACATTTCGATACGGGAAGATGGATGGATCATCCTGCCATTGTCCAGATTGGTGAGCACTTGAGAGCGAAGCGGGAGTGGGAGAAGAAAACGCGTGACCTCACTCGCGGCGACGTGCTTCTGATACAGTTTCCGGCGGTGAATCATTCTCTGTTTCTGTATCGGGTCCTCAAATCTCTTAAAAAAAGAGGTGTTTTTCTGATTGCCGTTCTGCACGATGTCGAGGCTATCCGCGGTTCAAAGCGAAGAAACAAGTCGCTGAAGAACCGGATGCGCAAGTACTATGAGGAAGTGTTGTGTCTTAAGTATTTTGACAGGCTCATTGTCCACAATGACCGCATGAGGAAGATGGTCGGAAAGGCTATGAGCATTCCCGTCGATAAACTGATCGACCTTGAGATATTCGATTATCTGGGCGGCAAGGCATGGATGCGCCCGCGGTATAAGAGCGAGGGCGTGATCATCGCCGGAAACCTGACGCCTGTAAAGGCAGGATATGTATATCAGCTTCCCCGTGACGTCAGATGGAATCTCTACGGCGTCAATTTCGCGGGTCAGGCGCAGCCCGGCTTGGAAGTATCCGGACGCAAATCGGAAAAAGGCGTAGTTTATTACGGATCTTTCCCTGCGGAGGAGATAGCGGATGAACTTGAGGGCGGATTCGGGCTTGTATGGGACGGACCTTCCTGCAAGGGCTGCGAGGGAATTTACGGAGAATATCTGCGGATCAACGACCCCCATAAGACGTCACTTTATCTGGCAGCCGGTATTCCGGTCATTATCTGGAAGGAAGCGGCTCTCGCCCCATACAGTCTTGCCCATGAATGCGGCGTGACGGTCGGCTCTCTCTCTGAGATCAGAGACGTCATCGGGGGCATGGATGAGAAAACTTACAGCGCTCTGCGGGAGAATGCGCGGGCAGTTGGCCGGCTGCTATCAGCCGGAGAATATACAAAACGGGCCGTGGTGAAAGCGCTTGCGGACCGGGATGAAAGAGGCAGGAGTGAAGACAGCATCATATCTTGATAACAAACAAAAAGCGATACTGTTCACACCGTCCGAAATGATCTTCTTTATCGGGGCGGGATTCTACTATATATCTCTCTTCCTCACGACAACTATGTTCATAGAGTTCCTGCCTCTGGGCGACGGCAGCCGAATGATGGCCAGGGCACTTCTATATTCAACGGTAATCGTGAAGATCATTATGGTCGAGAAATTCACGCTGAAGAGGCTTTTACTTTACGGAGCCATGATGCTTCTGCTGATCGTGTGCTATCTGGCGTCCGGCTATACCTACAGTATCGATCTCTTCTTCCTCGTCATTGGGGCGAGAGGAATCAGGTCTGACAGGATCGTCAAAGCCTTCACTTATATAGGACTGTTTCTTATAGGCATCACTATTCTGTTCACGGCAACGGGAGTTATCACGAACCGAATCTTTCTGAGAGCGACCGGGGATGACATTTCAGGCGTCAGCCACTCGATTATTTTCGACGGTACGACCAGAAATGCTATGGGATTTATCTACCCCACAGACTTTGGTGCGCGTGTGTTCTATACGTATCTTGGCCTTGCCTACATTCTTGATAAGAAGTTCAACTGGATCCACACTCTGATCTACATATTGACCGGTTGGGCGATACTGTACTTCTGCGATGTCCGCGTTGACTCGATCCTGATAGCCGCGGCAGGCATCGTATTTTTGCTGAACGCGAAAACGAAGTTTTTTGAGGCGAAGTGGTGCGGAAAACTTATGCCCCTGGTAATGCCTGTGCTGTACGTATTCGTCTATTTCTTTGTCATGAGCTACAAAAGGACTCCTTTCTGGTACCGCATCGACGGCATTGTCACTCACCGGATCGCCATGGCATATTATAACGTCCTTATTTTCGGGATCAAACCGTTCGGCACCTATCTGTTCCAGCAGGGACACGGTGTCATCAACTTCAATGATACAGTCGGTTACAACTTTGTCGACATCGGTTACATGCAGTCGCTCATCATGTACGGTCCGATTCTCACAACGATTGCTGTAGGAACATTTGCATATATCGCGATGAGAGCAGTAAAGAGAAGACAGCCGAAAATTGCCCTGATCATTGCATTCAGTGCCGCGACGACCTGTATTGATCACCACTTCCTTGAGTCCTGGTATGACCCGTTTATTCTTTTTGCGTTTGCGAATCTCCCGGGAACTTATGCGGCAGTACAGAAGCAGAAAGCAGTGAGCAATGATGGTGAGAAGCTTAAGTCCACCGTGAGTAAGCCGATCCCGCAGAAGCTGTCACATCGCATGGATGTCTGGGGAAGCGTATTCAAAAGACGCAGAGAGGGTCAGTAATGTATAACGAAGAAGTTCATTCCAATTTGAGAAAACTGCAGCTGGCAGAGCTTGAGATTATCCGTGTATTCACAGATATCTGTGAGAAGGAGAATCTGCGCTATTACATGATCGGGGGAACAATGCTCGGAGCAGTGAGGCACAAAGGCTTTATCCCCTGGGACGACGATGTTGACATCGGCATGCCCAGAGAAGATTATGACAGGCTGTTTGACCTCCTGTCCGGAGGAGAAGGTCTTCCGGAGCATTTTGAGTACCTGAATTTTAAAATCAAGGAAGATTATAACCGGTATTTCAGCCGTATCGTGGACAACCGTGTTCGCGTATACAACGCTTCCGGCGGCAGGGAGATCGTCGAGTCTGCGTGGATCGATATTTTTCCTCTCGACGGAAACCCGAATATTCCGTTCTTCCGTTACCTGCACTACACTTCACTCATGTGGACGAGGCTCAGATACCATCTGTCATGCTTCGATTATCTTGTGAATCTGAACAGACCCGGAAGACCGCTTTACCAACGCCTTATTATCGCGGCGGCAAAGAGAGTGAATCTGGGAAGAGGAGCCGATACGAAGGAAATCCTCTGGGAAATCGATAAAAAGCTTCACCGCTGCGGATGGGACGGAAGCAGTACCGGTGCCAATGTATTCGGGGCTTACGCATACCGCGAGATCGTCCCCAAAAATGTATGGGGAGGAGAGCATGTGCGCCGCTACAGATTTGAGGATGTCATGCTGCCCGGTCCGAGACTCTATGATGAGTTCCTTTCAAGATTCTACGGCGATTACATGAAGCCGCCGGCGGAAGGGCATCGGGACAAGCATAATATCAGAAAGATAGAATTCTTATCCTGTGAGGAGACTGCCGATGGCGAGACTCCGGCCGGATACGGTGATAATAATCAAGCTGATTTGGGAGACGGAAAAATATGACACATGAACTAGGGGCAGTGCTTCGGGACGTTCTGAAGAAAGACGCCGGCCTCTTTGTGTGGACACTGGTCCTAATGATCGTCTCGTCACTGCTGCAGGGCGTGACCATACTGACTCTGATCCCCATTCTCGGAATACTCAATATAGGAGGGGCGAGCTCGGACGCGACGCTGCCGTTCGGCCTCAGCCTTGCCGCAGCGAAACTGAATGAACAGCCGCTGCTCATAAGACTGATTCTGGTACTTGGGTTCTTCTTTGTCATTATGCTGGTCCAGGCTGCCGCTCACAGGAAAATGCGGGTCCAGTGCATGCAGCTCGCGTCGAATTTTACGGCTGATATGCGCGAAGAGTATTATAACTGTCTCATGGATACGCCCTGGGAAAGCTATATCACAGGCAGCCAGGCAAGGCACATGGACGCTATGGTGAATGAGATCCCCCGGCTTACGACGACTGTCAATTATTTTCTCTGCATGCTGACCAACATAGCGACAGCCCTTGTGGAGCTCACAGTGGCTTTTGCGATGTCAGTGCCGCTTTCTATCTTCGTCATCTGCGCGGGCGGCGTTTTCTTCATCTTCTTCAGACCATTCACGAAGCGCTCTAAAGTGATAGGAAACAAACTGACCGCTCAGTACGATAAGTTCACGGCTGAGATGAAGACCCAGCTTGCGGGTTTTAAGGAGATCAGGAGTTACGGTATAGAGCAGGAGGAAGCGAAGCGCTTTGACATGGCATCCAGAGATCTCGAGCATACAATGGTAATGTCTGCGGACAATGTCGCAAGACCGCGTATGCTGTCGACGATCGGAGAGGCTGTTCTCATCAGCGTGATTTTCTTCGGAGCGGTCTATTTCCTTGAAATTGAGACTTCACATCTTGTCATCGTTCTCTATGTATTTATGAGGATATGGCCGCTGCTTCCATCGACTCAGGAGTATATTATGGGAATTCGGGAGACGCTTCCGGCTTACCGTGTCATGGAGGATGTACGCCAAAGGTCGGCGGGAATGAGGTCAGATGATCGGATCAGTACGGACGGCGAATTCGGCGCTGTCCTGCCGGAGGGAATAGCCCTTACATTCGACCGTGTAAGCTTTTCCTATGCCGGTGCTTCGGAGACTGCTCTGGAGGATGTGACATTTCAAATCAAAAAGAACACGATCACAGCCCTCACAGGACCGTCCGGCGCAGGAAAGTCCACTGCGGTCGATCTTATACTCGGTTTCTTAAGTCCCGGTTCCGGTGACGTGAAGATTGCCGTCACGAAGGATAAGATATGCTATGTG
>JAFRCB010000152.1 GCA_017404585.1 Lachnospiraceae bacterium | reverse complement strand
TTTATAGGAAATTAGGATATATTCAATAGTAATTTTCTATTATTTTTGTAGCTCTATTCAGTGTTATTTATACGATAATACAATGTGTATGTAACATGTGCGCAATTGACACGTATGGAGCCGAATGATAGACTTAATATAATACAGAACGTACGTTTAAAGCGCACTCCCTTTTTGCCTGTGCAAAGAGGGATAGACACTAAAGACAAACAATCATTATGAAAGGAGAAGAACGTGTGAGCAGACTAAAAATCGAAACTCCCGTAAAGGGACAAAAAGTATTGGAAGGTCTGTACGCGGACATGCAGAGAAGAATCGGCGCAAGCCCTGTGGGGCTCTGTCCGGTCGAGATGTCTCTGAATTTTCTGCGTATGTGCCACGCACAGACCTGCGGAAAATGCGTACCCTGCAGAATCGGTCTTTCACAGCTCGCAAAAATGCTGGAGGGAGTGCTCGACGGAACGGAAGATGAGTCAGTCATCGCAAAGATCGAGCAGACTGCCCAGACTATCGTTGACACTGCGGATTGCGCAATCGGCAAGGAAGCTGCCAAGATGGTCCTTCGCGGAGTCGTTGGTTTCAGAGATGACTATCTGACTCATGTAAGGACAGGCAGATGCAACTATGGTCTGGAACTCTCCATACCGTGTACTGCCGTATGTCCGGCTCATGTAGATGTACCCGGCTATATAGCGCTCGTCAAAGCCGGCAGATGTGAAGACGCTATGACTCTGATCAGAAAGGACAACCCGTTCCCGTCAGTCTGCGGCTATGTATGTGAGCATCCATGCGAGACAAGGTGCAGGAGACTCATGGTAGATGATGCAGTCAATATCTGCGGCATTAAGCGATATGCATCGGATCACTCAGGAGATATTCCCGCTCCGAAGTGTGCGGAGCCAACCGGAAAGACCGTTGCGGTCGTCGGCGGAGGTCCCGGAGGACTTACGGCAGCGTATTTCCTGACATTAATGGGTCACAAGGTCACAGTTTACGAAGCAAGAAGAAAACTCGGAGGAATGCTTCAGTACGGTATCCCGCCGTACCGGCTTCCGAAGGATATCCTGAAGAAGGATATTGATTATATTCTGAGCACCGGAATCGAGACAAAGATGAAGGTCGAAGTCGGCAAGGATATCACCCTCGATGAACTCAAGAGCCAGTATGATGCAGTCTATGTATCCATCGGTGCTCATGACAACAGGACACTCGGCATTGAAGGTGAAAATGGCGGCGGAGTGATCAGTGCTGTTGAGATGCTTCGCGATGTCGGCAAGGGAAAGAATGTCGATCTCAAAGACAAGAGGGTCGTCATAGTCGGCGGCGGAAATGTCGCAATGGACGCTGCAAGAACAGCTCTTTGTCTCGGTGCCGCAAGTGTTACCTGCGCTTACAGGCGTCGTATTGACGATATGACCGCTCTTCCCGAGGAAATTATGGAAGCTCAGGCAGAAGGCGTCGAGATGCGTACGCTCATGGCTCCGCATCACATCGAACTCGGTGAGGACGGCAACGTGGCAGCTTTCTGGGCACAGCCGCAGATCATCAGCGTCATCGGAAGTGATGGCAGAGCATCTGTGAAAAAAGCAGAGGCTGAACCTGTGAGAATCGAATGTGATCAGGTAGTCGTCGCGATCGGCCAGTCTATCCACACCAAGCCGTTCGAGGAAGGCGGAGTCCGGACAGTGCGCGGCAGGTTCTCTGCCGAGCAGAACAGCTTTGTACCGGGCAGCGGAAATGTATTTGCAGGCGGTGACGCCGTCTCCGGTCCCGCGACAGTCATTCTGGCTGTGGCAGCCGGTAAGGTCGCAGCGGATAATATCGACAGTTTCTTTGGATATAACCACGTTATTCGGACAGATGTGAAGGTGCCGGAGCCATTCCTCAATTACTCGCCGGCGTGCGGAAGAGTGAACCTTACAGGCAGGGTCATCGAAGACATCGACGGAGACTTTGATCTGGTGACAGAGGGTATGACTGAGGAAGAGGTAATGCAGGAATGCGGACGCTGCCTGCGATGTGATCACTTCGGATATGGAATGTTCAGAGGAGGGAGGTGCGAAGCATGGTAAATATGATGATCAATAAGATCCCCGTTGAAGTGCCGGAGGGACTTACGATTCTTGAAGCGGCGGAAAGAGCGGGAATCTCCATTCCTCATCTTTGTTATCTGAAAGAAATAAATGAAATCGGAGCATGCCGCCTCTGCAGCGTTGAGATCGAAGGTGAAAAAGAACTGATACCGGCATGTATCACGCATGTAGCGGAAGGTATGAAGGTCACGACCAATTCTTCCCGTGTAAGACGCGCATGCCGCACGAACCTGGCACTTATTATGAGCCAGCATGATGGCTACTGCAGCAGCTGTGTACGCAGCGGTACCTGTCAGCTGCAGAAGCTTGCAAATGATTTTGATCTGCTGGATAACCCCTATGAAAAGGAACTTCCGGCAGGAAAGCTCGCGTGGTGGGATCAGGATTTCCCGCTTATTCGAGATGCGTCTAAATGTATCAAATGTATGCGCTGTATCCAGGTATGCGACAAGGTCCAGAGCATGAAGGTCTGGGATCTTATGGCTACCGGCGGACGTACCCGAGTCGACGTTGCGGGAAATATCTCGATCTCCGAGGCGGATTGCGCTCTGTGCGGTCAGTGTATCACTCACTGTCCGACAGGAGCTCTCATGGCAAGAAGCGATATCGAGCGTGTTCAGAACGCGATTGATGATCCGGATACAATTACAATTGTCCAGATTGCGCCGGCAGTACGTACCGCATGGGGCGAGTCTCTTGGGCTTCCGCCTGAGAAGGCTACTGTCAACCTGATGGCTAGCGCCCTCAGAGAACTCGGCTTTGACTACGTCTTTGACACCAGCTTTACCGCGGACCTGACGATCATGGAGGAAGGCTATGAGTTCCTTCACAGACTGCAGTCGGGCGACATGGAGAAATATCCGATGTTCACGAGCTGCTGCCCGGGCTGGGTACGCTTCCTGAAGAGCAAATATCCGGAACTTACATCGAGACTCTCCACAGCCAAGAGCCCGCAGCAGATGTTCGGCGCGGTCATAAAGAATCCGTTTGCCGAGAGAATCGGAGTTCCGAGAACAAAGATCTGCAGCGTTTCCATCATGCCTTGCAGCGCAAAGAAAGCCGAGTGTGCTCTTCCCACAATGCGCGATGAGAACGGAAATCCGGACGTTGATTATGTCCTCACAACACGTGAAGTCGTTCGAATGATGAAGAAGGGCAGTGTCAATGTCGAAACTCTTTCGGAGTCTCCGTTCGATCCTGTCATGGGTGACTATACAGGTGCAGGTGTAATCTTCGGAGCGACCGGCGGTGTTATGGAGGCTGCGCTTCGCACGGCGGCATTTGTTCTCAACGGAGAAAAACCGCCTGTAGATGCCTTCAAGGCGGTCCGCGCGGAAGGTCAGGAGGATAAGCCGTGGCGTGAGGCTGTCTTTGAGGCAGGAGGCGCTAAAGTCAGAGTTGCCGTCACAAGCGGTCTTGCCAATGCAGACGCTCTCTGCAGTGCAATACTGAGAGGCGACGTCAAGTATGATTTTGTCGAAGTCATGGCATGTCCGGGCGGATGTTCGGGCGGCGGCGGTCAGCCGATTCTCGGTGATGACGTTGAGCGTGCTCTGACACGCGGAGAAGTGCTCTACAACATTGACCGCAATATGGAAATTCGTTACAGCCATGAAAACAAAGATGTCATGAAACTCTACGAGGAATACCTCGGCAAGCCGAACAGTGAGAAGTCGGAGGAGCTTCTTCATACGGATCACTTCGGATGGAACATGCCGGGGCAGAGCCGTGCATGATGGAGGATCATCGGAGGCTTCCCGGATCCGGTTTTCGGACGAGAGTCCATTGATTCTCTAGAAGAACAGATATATAGCGGGGGCTGTCGCATTAAGGCGCGCCACCACTATATATGGCAGACGTTATTTGCAAATGTCTGCCATATATAGTGGTGACACC
>JAFRCB010000151.1 GCA_017404585.1 Lachnospiraceae bacterium | reverse complement strand
CCAGATGATCCAGGTCATATCCCACCGCTTTGTGAGAAAGCTTGTCGCCAGATAGATGACAGTGCAGGCTGACCAGTAGATTCCCATAATTGCCTCGTTGCGGCGGCTCTCCTCCTTTCTTACGCGGGAGAACTCTCCCTCCTCAAGCAGAGCTTTCATGGCATCCATAATAATGTTGGTCCGGACGATCATCATGACACCGGTCGCGACCAGGACGAGCAGCACGCAGACCGCCGTCACCAGGGCGTATTCGTCCTCCGTTATAATCATTGCGCCGAAAATCGGTATGCAGGACATTACACAGAGCAGAATGCCGATCACCATGTCACGAATATGAGTACTGTTGAATTTTTCAATGCGCTCCGTGACCATTCCGCTCACGCCGTAAGCCGTCTCGATCGGTTCTGTCTGAACATAATCGTAGGGCTTCATCTTCATCCCGTAATACACGAACACGCCTACCGCACATCCGATCATCGTCATAAGGATGACGACGCCTATACCTGCCGCCTGATTCTCTGTAAGAGCAATGAGTCCGGCTTCCTGGGCCGCCGCAAGCTGCATAAGGACGATCGGCGAGAGAATGCAGAGCATGACGCCTATGGCGATCCGTCCGGCGGATTTGTTCTTCATGCGCAGGTATTCATTGGCCTCTTCCATAGAAATCTGCCGAAGGACCGGCATCTCCTGCGCGGCATAGCCGGTCGCCGCAGCTGCTGTCTCCTCTGTCGCCGGTATGGCCGGGAGATGTTCCTCCAGATCCAAATCATCCCTTAAAAGTGTATCTGTACTGACGCCGAAAAGCTCCGCCATACTGAGGATCCTCTTGAGATCCGGAACTGTCTGGGCCCCTTCCCACTTGGAGATCGACTGTCTGCTGACTCCCAGCTGCTCCGCCAGTTCTTCCTGGGACATCCCCTTCATTTTTCTGAGTAATACGATTTTCTCTGCGAGTATCATAATGTCTCCTCCGTTCCGCACAGGATATGTGCTCTGTGCTGATGGTGAAATCATACCCGTGCGGAGCGCTGCAGTCTATAAAGCGGGCTTTACAATTTGTCAATTGCGGGTTGCAAATGCGTAAAATCTCAGAAATAACTCACCCTGACGCGTTTTCCCATTTTCTCCAGGCACTCTGCCAGATCCTTCACGAGGTTCATCTTAATATTGAAGTTGATGGGCAGATCCGGATTCTGATGAGCAGGATTGACAGCCCTTCCGACATAGAAATTGACGTCCGTCGCTTCCTCGAACAGCATGCGGCAGATGAGAGACGCCCCGTCATGCATAAATCCCCACTTTTCGTACAGCTCATTCTTATCAAGCGAGTCCTTCGCGTATTCAACCACCCTGTTCATTGTGATGACACCCTCGGTCACCAGATCGACGCCGTCGATCTCAGAGATCGGCGGAATATCGCTGTCCATATCGTAGTCCATACTGACCCTGAGTTCCTTGCGCAGGAATTTTGCGGCGATGGAAGCCGTTGTACCTCCGCAGATAATATGCTTGCCCTCTTTTGAGAAATACAGTGCCATCATGCGATTGCTGTCATCCCTGTTCCTGGGTGGTCCGAACAGAACATTCACAGGCTCACGTCTCCGCACTTTGACAACACATGCAGTCGCGTCGTCGGTCGGCCGGTAAGCGTACTCCCTGTCGCACTCATCCACGAGCATGGTCGCAAGATTCTTGGCTGAATAGCCTGCCGCGGAAATGTTCCTGACGTAATTGGCTATATCTTTCCACTCCCAGTTGGAATTGTACTCCAGACCGGCTCCCGCATGCGGACATCCGTCGCTCATGGCGACCATAATGTCATTTTCACGAAGGCGTATGACGGATTTGTTTATTTTCTTTCCCTCAACATAGAGTTCCTGTTTCGGATACTCATATATTTCATCATCGCGGAGGAAAATCAGATCCGGATTACCATACTCGATTACCTCCACTCTCTCGTTATCAATGATATGGAGTATCGTGAACGTGGAATAGGCAACTTTCCGGACCGAGCAGATCGGGAGCGTCGCCGCGATTGTCGAAACACAGTCTTCCAGCTTAAGACCCTCAGCCATCATTGTGGAGATGATTTTCGATGTGAGCGTCGAAAGGATACTCGCCTTGACCCCGCTCCCCATGCCGTCCGCGAGAACGATGACTGTGGTGTTCTCATCCTGCAATGCCACGTCGACGTGGTCCCCGCAGAGCTGTTCCCCTTCATGGTTGATACTCTTCCAACCTATATCCATACACAAATCATTCATCTTTGATCGACTCCTTCAATTTTGTCAGCGCAATTTTAGTCTCGGCGGCGGTCTCTCCAAGAAGTGAGGCGATCTCCTGAACGATCCGCATCTGTTTATCTACTACTCTGTCCGCGATCTCCATCGTCTGGCGGCTGATATCCTCTCTCTTTTCCTTCTCGCTCTCCTCCTCGGTGACGTCTCGCAGCAGGCAGAAAATGCTGTTGTATTCTCTGTCATAGACGATCGTCTTTTCCACATACTTTCTGTACTCCGCCAGATACTCCCGCTTGTCGTGGATGCTTCCGCCGGTGCCTAAGATCTTAAGGAAATCACCCGGATCAAGGACGCGGACGACAAGGTCTCCGAGGATATCATTTGCAGACCGAAGGTTCAGGATCTTAAGTGCTGCGCGGTTCACCTGCTGCACTTCCAGACTGTCATTCAGAACAAGAATACCGTTTGGTGAATTCCTTGTGATAGTATCTGAGAAATTCTCGGCTTTTTCCTTCAGGAACGGCAGGCACATGGAGATATCCGCCTTGCCCTGCAGAATAGCGATTGCTTTCTCCCGGCAGGTGTCATAACCGCATGTACCGCAGTTGAGCTCGTCTTCAGGCTTCAGCTTGCCCATCTGTTTCAGCGTTTCCTTAATATCATATTCGCTCGGCAGTCTGCTCTGATGCTCAATTATATTGAAATCTTTTATGGTCTCCGTTCTGTCTGGCTGCTCAACGATGAAGTCATTCTTGCCGGCATACCTTGCGACAGCGGCGTAATCTTTGACCGGCGCCGCGTGGAACTTCTCCATGACAGGTCCGCCGATACAGCTGCCGACGCAGGCGGACATCTCTATGAAGGCGTGATGGACATTTCCGGCCTCGATTTCTTTCAGGGTCATGATGCAGTTTTTCGTCCCGTCGATCGCCATATAGGTGTATTCCGGGTTCTCCATCGCCATCGTCTTCAAAATTCCGCCGGTGGTTGGGAAGAAACGCGCTTTGCTGTTATCGTCGTGATCGAGCTTCTTCTCCGGCACGATATTCTTTGACTTCAGCCAAGCACTGAGTTCATCAAATGTCAGCACAGCGTCGACGAGTCCCTCATAGCGCTGCGCTTCGTCTTTTTACGCGACACACGGGCCGATGAAAACCGTCTTGACATTCGGGATCCTCTTTTTAAGTTCCTTGCAGTGGGCCTGCATCGGGGACAGCACGTCCGCAAGATATGGGATCAGCTTTGGGAAATGCTTCTGGACCAGAAGGTTCGCGGAGTGACAGCACGATGTGAGGATAATGTCCCGTCCCTCTTCGTTGCAGATACGGTCATACTCCCGCTTAACTATTGTCGCGCCGATCGCCGTCTCCTCCACATCGTAGAAGCCGAGCTGCTTTAGAGCTTCCCGCATCGATTCAATGCCGACGCCATCGAAATTGGCGACAAATGACGGCGCAAGGCTCACTACGACCGGGACTCCGCTCTGAAGAAATACTTTTACCTTCTCGGTCTCATCAGTGATCTGTTTTGCGTTCTGCGGACATACGACAAAGCACTGGCCGCACATGATGCATTCGTCGCCGATAATATATGCCTGATTGCCGGTGAAGCGGATCGATTTTACAGGACAGTGACGGATACATTTGTAGCAGTTCTTGCAGTTCGATTTTTTCAGTGTCAGACACTCCATGTGATGCAACTCCTTCTTGTGTTTTTGTGACATGCTCGTTGGTTTTCGGGTTCCTTGTCTGTGGTCAATCTTCACTTAGCCGGATTTTTACGCATGCCGCGGGCACAGGCCGGCTTCGGCTTGGTATCATGTCAGCTGGCGCTGACCCGAATCCCGCGCCAAGTCTCGCGGGCGGGATTTAAATTACAATAAATTATATCATATTTTATTCTGATAAATTACCTGCAGAGAATTCTTTTTCTGTGCAATTTATAAGAAACGTGAGGTGTCTGGTCAGGCTGCACACCGTTTAAGGATCCGATGCAAACATCATCTTCATCGAGAAACAAATTGTAAGAAACATTCTGTCCGAACTATAAGAGGACACTTACAATGAGTCCCGACAAAACACGCTATCGTGATGACACCGCCCTCTATATATGATACAATAAGATATATCTAATACATATTGTCGACATAATAATGTTATTAAGTTATCTTTTTTCGGTAAATTTACTACATCTGCCGAAAAGAGCCCCACAAGGAAGGAGGAGAGTATCATGTACAAAACACGAAAACTATTATCCGCGCTTTTCGCCCTGACACTGGCCTTCACTCTGTGTGCCTGCGGCGGCGAATCAGCCTCCACAGCGCCGGCAGCTACATCAGAAAGCACTGTGGCCGCTGACACAGGCAAATCCGAAGCGGCAGAACCGGCAGAATCCGCCGCTGCTCAGACTGAATCCATCGCGGAAGTCAGCGTCGAAGCGGAGCCCGAGAAGGTCGAACTGCCGGTAGAAGGTGAGTACAATATATTCGCCGTTCAGTATGAAGGGTATCTGATCCATGCCGCGGAGATGGAGCTCGAGTCAGTACTCACGCTGGGAGCAGACTCCAAGGGATCTATGACTATGGGCGAGGACAGCATGGATATCGCCTCATGGACGCTTGACGGAAGCGCGTGCACCATTACGATGGAGGATGAGAGCAGCGCTGTCGCAACAGTGGAGGACGGTATTCTTATACTGGATCTTTACGGAGACGAGAGCATGATTCTCTACTATGCGCAGGAAGAAGCGGATATATCCATGTTCTCACCGATGACAGCGGATGAGGTCCGCGCCGCAATGGAAGGCCGCATTCTGGAATCCAAACTCGGAACATTCTGGTCACAGCTCGACGCTGCCGACGCTGTTCACCTGAGCTATGACATGCATACGGAGTATATGGACGCTACCCAGAGCATCGATTCCTACAGTAAGGGCGGCATGTTCTACTCCTACAAACTCACCAAGGTCGCCGGTTATGAATCCCCCAGCGTGACTGTCTTCAGGGATAATACAGCTTACAATCTTGATCCTGAGAAAAAGACCGGTGTCATTGCCACCACCGTATCAAGCTCCTACTTCGCCGATAATATCGAGAGACTGGACAGCCTGTACAGCGATATCTGGACTTACGCACATGAGAAAGACTGCACAGAGGAGACGAGGGAGAAAGACGGAGTCACCTATAATGTGGAGTATTTCCCGGCCGGTGAATATACAGCCGAGTGTGCGTTCTATTTCGATGAGAACGGCCAGCTGGTCTATGTCGAGAAGGGTGCGCCTGTCATCGAGGGTCTTCAGGATATAGGCACATCTACTTACACGATCAAGACGATCGACAATGAGGTGGATGAGGCCCTGTTCGATATTTCGGGGTATGAAATCACGGAATAAAACTTTCTTTCAGGGTCAAACCAGGAACGCCTCGGCGTTCTTGCCGCGCCGTTCAAAGTTCGAAGCACCTTGATTATTGTGCGGCTGCGATTCGCCGGATGCTTTTAATCTATCCGGTATCGATAAGCGGGAAGTTTTAAAGATGATTATACCGCAGGTATAATTTACAAACATTTCTTCAGGTGGTATATTATTATATAGTTAATTAGAGGTCCCGCCCAAAGCCGGACAATTTCGTCACGGCGGCTTAAAAGGCGGAGGAATCTCACATTAAAAATAACGGTTCACGCGGAATCGGGAAAGGAAAAAAGTTCAATGACAGCGATAAACAGACTCTTTAATCTTAATAGTGAATCAGCGCTCGCACTGCCTAAATATGATGGCCAGGGCTATACTTTTTCGTGTTCATTTGAGGGTACTTATGGACGAAAATATCGCGTTATTGGACTCGGATCCTGACTTCAGGGCCAGGAGATTCCGGACCTAATAAGCAGATATAATCGCACCGCCTGCCTCGGATGAACTGGGCAGGCGGTTTTTTTCGTACAAACCTGGCAGAACGAGACGTGCCCGCGACGTGGAGCCAGTCTTTTAGGGCACGAGTAAGCGGGATTTTTCCTGCCTGCTCGATTCATATGGGCAGCATACCATTTGCAATGAGAGGACAAAGAAATGTTTGAGATAAAAGGAAAATTCAACACAGCCATCTGCTACGCGAAGGTCGTAGAGGAGGAGGCAATTGAGCAGATCCGCAGGATGTGCGACTACCCGATGACGGAGGGGTCCCGCATCAGGATCATGC
Source organism: Lachnospiraceae bacterium (assembly GCA_017404585.1). GTDB lineage: Bacteria > Bacillota > Clostridia > Lachnospirales > Lachnospiraceae > Chordicoccus. Next base: position 2,668 of record JAFRCB010000151.1, on the reverse strand, counting down.
CGGACGTGCACGCCGGAGCGGGGTGCACAATTGGGACAACGATGACAATTATCGATAAGGCAGTCCCGAATGTGGTCGGAGTGGATATCGGCTGCGGAATGTACACGGTCAATCTCGGGAGAAATGAGATCGATTTTGAGAAGGTGGACGAGGCAGCGCACTATATCCCGTCCGGCAAAAATGTATGGGAAGGCCGCAGTGAGCGTTTTGACCTTGAGGAGCTGCGCTGCTACAGAGAGCTGAAGGATACAAAGAGGCTCGAGCGAAGTCTCGGAACTCTGGGCGGCGGCAACCATTTCATCGAGATCGACGAGACCGGGGACGGAACGAAGTATCTGGTGATCCACTCCGGCAGCCGCAACCTCGGAAAGCAGGTGGCGGAATTCTACCAGAAGCTGGCTGTAAAGCTGGACAAGGGGTATGACGACTACCTGACAAAGAGAGATGAGCTCATCCGCGTATACAAGGAGCAGGGGCGGAAGAAGGAAATCCAGAAGGCCCTTAAGGCGCTCCATTTTGAGATGGTTGAGAGCGGATCCGGCATACCGGACGATCTGTGCTACTTGACCGGAAGATATTTGGACGACTATCTGCATGATGTGGAGATATGCCAGAGATTTGCACGCAGGAACCGGGAGAAAATGGCCGAAATCCTGCTCGAGCGGACCGGCATGACAGGCAGCGACGCTTTCCACACGATCCACAACTATATTGATACGGACGAGATGATCCTGCGCAAGGGCGCAATAGCCGCTCACGCCGGGGAGAAGGTCCTGATTCCGATCAATATGAGGGACGGAAGCGTGCTGGCTGTCGGCAAAGGAAACCCGGAGTGGAACTACTCCGCACCCCACGGGGCCGGCCGGATCATGTCCAGGACCAACGCAAAGAACAGCCTGAGCCTTGAGGAGTACATGAAGGAGATGAAGGGCGTCTACACCACATCTGTGAATGCGGCAACACTCGACGAGGCACCGATGGCATACAAGTCACTCGATGACATCATCGACGTGATCCGTGATTCTGTAGACATTATTGAAGTAATGAGACCGATTTACAATTTTAAGGCATCCGACTGACCTTCCCGGCCGGTCGGATGGCCGGAAAGGAAGGAAAAAATGTGTGTAATGCCGACAATTGATATGGCAGCGACCGGAAGGAACATTGAGGCAATGCGCAAGGCAGCCGGCTTCTCCGTGAGAGATCTGCAGGATGTCTTCGGGTTCGGGACCCCGCAGGCTATTTACAAGTGGCAGCATGGGGCCTCCATGCCGTCCATCGACAACATGGTCATCCTTGCGTCCGTATTCGGCGTGAAGATCGACGACATACTGGTCGTCGGGGACGGTTCTTTTGACGCGTAAAAATCCACGGCTTAGGGACGGTTCTTTTCACGTGGAGTGACAATTCAGACAGGCTGCAGCGAAGTTTCAGAATCCGGCGCAAACATCATCTTCATCGAAAAACGTCGGTCCTGCCTTGCGAGCTTGCAGAATGCTGCGCATTCTTCGATCTCTCAGTCGGACCGACAATGTTTTTCTCACGAAGATGGATGCTTTGCTGCCGGAAATGCTGCATAAGAGCAGCCTGTCTGAACTGTTACCTCGTGGATAAACCCACGTGAAAAGAACCTTCCCTAACGCGTGACTTCACAATCTAATTATGTTACATTCTTATACGTAGGGATTTCCGGTCAATACTCCGGCAAAATCCCTGCGTTCTTTGGTTCTGCCGTGACCGGCGCAAATTGTTAAAAGGAGACACGATTATGTTATTCATCGAATATCCCAAATGCAGCACCTGCAAGAAGGCAAAGAAGTGGCTGGATGAGAACGGTATTGAGTACACCGACCGCCACATCAAAGATGAGAATCCCACTGTCGAAGAACTTGCCGCGTGGCACAAGATGAGCGGCTATCCGGTCAAGAAGTTCGTGAACACCAGCGGCATGCTGTACCGCGAGCTGAACCTGAAGGACAAGCTTCCGAAAATGACTGATGAGGAAGTCTACGCTCTTCTCGCAACAGACGGCATGTTAGTCAAGCGGCCGATCATTGTCACGGAAAACTATGTTCTCACCGGCTTTAAAGAGGCCGAATGGCAGGAAAAGATGAAGAAGTAAAAGAACAGTTCTCGCCAGTTTTGTAAAGCTGATCTGCAGAAAAAGATGGGGAAATAATGGGACACTTTTATTTTGTGAGACACGGACAGACCGTGTGGAATGTTGAAAATAAGATCTGCGGCGCGACAGACATCGCGCTGACGGAGTACGGCCACGAGCAGGCCATCATCACCGGCAAGAAGATTCTCGAGGAAGGGATACAGGCTGACGAGATCCTCTACTCCCCGCTCGTTCGGGCTGCGGACACCGCAAAGCACATCTCGGAGCTGACCGGGATCCCCTGCCGCATGGAGCCAAGGCTCATCGAGCAGAATTTTGGCAAATGGGAATCCACCCCGCGCGATGGCCTCGATTTCAAGAAGGCCAAGGAGTTCTTCGCATGCAGCCACGAGGGCGGCGAATCGACGCTGCGCCTCGCTCAGAGAATTTATAATCTGTTGGACGATATCAAGGCGGAATCAGATAAAAAGACCTACATACTTGTAGCTCATAACGGCATTGCCCGCGTTGTTCAGTCGTATTTCACTGATATGACCAATGAGGAGT
>JAFRCB010000150.1 GCA_017404585.1 Lachnospiraceae bacterium | reverse complement strand
TAAAGAGACATTAACATCACAATTGTTCCCCTTTAGTGGAGCCGCCGGACTACCGACGGCTCTTCTTTATCATGCCCCGACGCGCTGCATAGAGGAAGGCGGAAATTTTACGCTCTTATGGCAGGAATCGATATGTCCAACAAACTTGAAACCAAATTATCTGAATATGCAAAAACCCCGGCATACCCTTTTCATATGCCCGGCCATAAACGCATCATGAACCCGATGGAGTGTTCTTCCGCAAAGAACCATTCCCCGGGCATCTATTCCCTTGACATCACGGAAATCGATGACTTCGACAACCTCCATGACCCGCAGGAAATTTTGAAGGCGGAGATGGGGCGCGCGGCAAAGCTCTGGGGCGCGCGGAAGACCTGGTTCTCCGTGAACGGCTCCACCTGCGCAATGCTTGTCGCAATTTCTGCCGCAGTACCCAAAGGCGGCCGCATTCACATTGAGCGGGGCTGCCACATGTCCGTCTACCACGCTGCGTACCTTAGGGAGCTTTCCTTGTCCTACATTGACCCCAATTCGGAGGAAGCACAGGCGATTTCGGAGATTCCCGATGGGACGGATGCGGTCGTCATCACAAGTCCGAGTTATGAGGGCGCTGTCAGAGACATCCGTCTCTGGGCAAATGTCGTCCACGAAAAGGGAGCCCTTCTCATCGTCGACGAAGCCCACGGCGCTCACCTTGGCTTCCACCCATACTTTCCGGAATCAGCCGTGCGTCTCGGTGCCGATCTTGTCGCGCAGAGCACCCACAAGACTCTGCCCGCCATGACGCAGACCGCCCTGCTGCACGCTGCATCCGACCGGGTCGATACGAGAAAAGTGGACTTCTTTTTCGATATATACGAGACCTCAAGTCCCTCCTATGTCCTTATGGCGTCCATCACGGCAGCTGTGCATTTGCTCGAGAACGAGCGGCAGGAACTCTTCGACGATTACGCAAAGAGGCTTGCCAAAGTGAGAGCCCGGCTCTCTTCTCTGACGCATTTCAGTCTGGACGGCGGAAGCATGCCGGAAGTTTTCGGGGAAGACCAAAAGCGCTTTGATCCCGGCAAGCTTGTGATACGTATTAAATATCCGGACAGGTGCCATCTCTATAAGGGACGTGAAGTTTATCCGGACGGTTCCTGGTTATATGAGCTGCTGAGGCTCAAGTATCATTTGCAGATGGAGATGCGTGCGCCGGACTACGTTCTCGCCATGACATCTATTGCGGACACGGATGAAGGGTTCGACCGGCTTGCCGGTGCTATGGAGGAGATTGACCGGGCGCTGACTTTGACCGGTGACGAGGGTACACGGGCTGAGGGGGCTGTCGGGGTAGGGTCTTCTGCAGGGTCTGCGAAAAAAACGCAGTGCAGAGAAACTCCGGAGACGAATGAAGGCATAAAAAAAGGACTTGCATTGCCCAGATGCAGTCTGCCGATGTTCAAAGCGTGCGAGATGAAGAGCGAGCTCGTCCCGCTAAGGCAGGCTGCCGGCCGAATTGCCGCGGATTTCGTCATTCTCTACCCGCCGGATGCCCCGCTGATCGTTCCGGGCGAAGAATTCAGCGAGGACCTGATCTGTGAAATACTCTCTTACACAGAGAGAGGTTTTCAGATTATCGGCGCCGATGACAATAGAGTCCTCTGCGCAAAGGTCTGAAAAACGGGGCTGCCGCAAAAGTGCGGCAGCCCCGTTGTAATTAAAGCTCTTCGCCTGTGAGAAGCTTGTATGCTTCCAGATATTTCTCGATTGTCTTGTCGATGACATCCTGCGGCAGGTTGTAGTCACTGTCCGGGTTGGCCTTCAGCCAGTCGCGAACGAACTGCTTGTCAAATGAAGGCTGGCCCTTGCCTGGCTCATAGCCCTCAAGCGGCCAGAAGCGGCTTGAATCCGGTGTCAGCATCTCGTCGCCGAGGATCACATTGCCCTCCTCATCGAGACCGAACTCGAATTTCGTGTCCGCAATGATGATGCCGCGGGAGAGAGCGTAGTCAGCGCACTTCTTGTACAGAGCGATCGTGCAGTCGCGAAGCTTTGCGGCGTACTCCTCGCCTCTGCCCGGGAACTGCTTCTCAAGGACCTCAATACTTCTCTCATAAGAAATATTCTCATCGTGATCCCCTATCTCAGCCTTTGTGGACGGTGTGTAGATCGGCTCCGGCAGCTTGTCGCACTCGACAAGGCCTTCCGGCAGCTTAATACCGCAGACTGTGCCGTCCTTCTTGTAGCTTGCCCAGCCGCTGCCCGTGATATAACCGCGGACGATGCACTCGACCGGGAGCATTGTGAGCTTCCTGCACAGCATGCTGTTGACCGTGAACTCCTCCTTGCGGAAGAATTCCGGCATATCCGCCGTGTCCACGCTGATCATGTGGTTCGGCAGAATGTCCTTCGTGTAATCGAACCAGAATTTAGACATCTGGGTCAGGACTGTGCCCTTCTTAGTGACCTTATTCTTCAGGATAACATCGAACGCTGAAATTCTGTCTGTCGCGACCATGATCAGTTCATCGCCGATATCATAAATCTCACGAACCTTGCCTTCTTTAACCGGAGTGTATTCTTTCATCGTGCCTTCCTTTCATAAAAAGCATCAAAAACTTTTAGGCTCTTATCATAAATGTATTTTTGAAGTATTGCAATAGTTATTTTAAACCGCGTCCTCCTTCAGGGCTTCAATGATATTGTCATTTTTAATTCTGCCGGTACTCAGCAGCATCGTAAGCCCGACCACAGCGAAGACCGCGGCGATCACTGCAGCGTATATCAGCCAGTTGATCCGGAAAGAATAGAGATTCCCGTCAAACGCGCTGTACATGAGATAAGTGATGAGCAGCGACACCGGTATGCCGATGACAAGGGCACGGAATCCGTAGAGGAAGGATTCGAGCCGAATCATCTTTTTGAACCCTCCGCTCGTCATGCCGACGGACCTGTACATTGCAAATTCTTTTCTGCGCAGAAGAATACCCGTTGAGATCGTATTGACGATATTTGCCACCGCTATAAGTGTGAGCAGCGTTGCAAATCCGTACATAGCCGTATTCATCATCATAGTAATCGTATTCATGATCCGGATCGTCCCGGTCATATCCGCGCAGCTGTAATTGTGATACCCATCCTCCTCGAACATCTTATATAAAGCGTCGCAGAGCTCTTTCGGCTGCTCTGTCACAACGGCAAGGTCCGCGCAGAGTGTATCCTCCGGAATCGTCATGACGGCTTTCTCATAGTAGACGGAAGCCGGCGCATACACAGTGAGCGTGCCTTTGGGCGTCATCCGGAAAATGTAACTATTCTCATCATACTTTACAAAATCCCCGACCTCGACAGCAGGCGGAAAGCCCTCTGTCTTGTCATAGTGAAGGCTCTGGCCGAGAATTCCCTCATTGAAGACCGCGTCGGAATTCTTATCGTGGAAAAAACTGTTCAGAAGGACGCCTCGCAGCGTTCCGCCGAAATATCTCTCTTCGGGCAGATCATTTGCGGCAAGCAGCTCCTTAAAATCCGCATCGTCGATCAGGACCAGGACCATTTCGGCAACATGCAGCTTTTCATATTCCGGGGTGAGGAAGGCAGGGTTTGCGATGTCGGCATTTGCAGTCGTATACTTCTGATCCGCCTTCTTCTCGAAGCGGAACT
>JAFRCB010000149.1 GCA_017404585.1 Lachnospiraceae bacterium | reverse complement strand
GTCGGCTTCGGTGTCGGAGTCTTAGTCGGCTTCGGTGTCGGAGTCTTAGTCGGCTTCGGCGTCGGCGTCTTAGTCGGCCTTGGCGTCGGCGTGTTTGTCGGCTTTGGCGTCGGCGTGTTTGTCGGTTTCGGCGTTGGCGTTGGTGTCTTAGTCGGCCTTGGCGTCGGAGTCTTAGTCGGCTTCGGCGTCGGCGTCTTAGTCGGCCTTAGCGTCGGCGTGTTTGTCGGTTTCGGCGTCGGCGTCTTAGTTGGCTTCGGCGTCGGCGTCTTAGTTGGCGTTGGCGTGTTTGTCGGTTTCGGCGTCGGCGTCTTAGTTGGCTTCGGCGTCGGTGTGTTGGTCGGTGTCGGCGTCTTAGTCGGCCTTGGCGTCGGTGTGCTGGTCGGTATTGACGACGGGGTCGCTACTGAGGGATCAAAATCTGTAGCAGACATGGGATATTTCGCATTAAATGCTGCGGTATCATACTCACTGTCCCGGTAATGTTCTTCAAAAGTATTTTGTCCCCTGAGGAAGTATTTGTAGTTATTCGATCCGCGTGGGGCGTCCCATGTCACGTCGATGTTATAGTACAAACCACCTATGCGAACGATATTCCAGGCGTGGTTACTGACCCCCGGAGTATCGCCGCCTGTGATGATTCTCGCGTCAAGTCCGGCCATAAGACACATCCTGTAGAACAGGTTCGAGTATCCCTGGCAGACAGATGTACTGTTTATGAGGGCGGCATAGGCTGTATACTTGAGCATATAGGAATCGTCATTTAGGTTATCATAGTCATAAACGACATGACTGGCGATATAGTCATAAATCGCTTTTACTTTTTGATACTCTGTCTTTGTGCCAAGGTTGAGCGAATTCATGACCTGATTAAGCTTTGCTGTAAGCTCATCTTCCTGGGCTTTTGTTGTGTAATAGGAGACAGTAGTGTTAATCTGGATAAAACTTGTACTTATGGAGGAGCCATATGTTGTTTTTCCACGATGCCATTTTGCGTAATCTCCTCCTGTCGGAGTTCCATCGTGAGGGAATAAATTCTTTTTTGCCAGAGCATACATTTGCGTAACCAGTTCAGAGGCATTATCACCTTCAGTACGCTGGTACGCAACACTGAATGTGGTATCCCATCCGGTGGCTGCTTCGTTGGATGCTTCAGCGTATAAGTCAGCGAATTCATCCAGCGTTGTGGCAACAGGCACGTCAGAACTGCCGACTAACAGGTCTTCAGAAGAATCCTCATCGCTGTTTATCGGCTCGAAGATTACATCCGGTATCGCAATGCCCTGACCATACTCAGGTATGTCTGGCTGTTCGGTGATTTCTTCGGGGATGGCCGCGTCTTCTATCTGATTGTATGCGGCGTCACTATCCGGCGATGTCACCCGAATCTCCGGCGCGGGGACCTCAGTATCCAGCTCGGTTGAAGCAAGCGAGGACATCGGGTTTGACACAATCATGATGAATGAGAGGAGAAAAACTAGTAGATTTGCAAGCTTTTTGTTCATGTCGAAAATATCCTTTCATGTTGAAAAGACTAGTAATTGATGATGTGCATATTATGGCACTGCTGCGCATAAAAAAAGCAATGATAGGATTTTTTATAACCCGCTGCAGCAATCCTGAATACTCACGGATTGCATCTTTTACAGGGATCATATCCCATTGCAATCACATTAGCCCTGCTTCCCGTATAGTCCACGCGATGCTGATTTTTGATTGCCTTAACGCTTGAACAGGATGGGTAATGAAATTTCTTCGTATTTGTATTCAGAACATATTTATTTGTATTTAGAACAACTTTCGTTACACCTCCGCTGCTACTTCCGCTTCCGCTGGCACTAGCAGTTTTCAGGTGCATATTATGAAGAAACTTTACTGCCTCACCGCGAGTGCAAGGCTTGGTGTCCCTGTACGTTCCATCCGAAAAACCGCGGGAAACACCTTTCTCATAGGACCAGATGACTGCTTTGCGGTACGCCGGAGTGATATTGTCCTTAAATGGGTTTTTCGTAGATTTAGGTGAGGGAGCGCCCCTGTAGCGCCAGATGAACGTCATAATCTGGCCGCGGGTGCAGTGGTCATTGATCCCGAACTTGCCGTTGCTGTATCCCTTTGTGATTCCCTTCTGGCTTCCCCATAGGATTGCTTTATAGAACGCGTGAGACTTCGGAACATCAGAAAATGGACGTGTCGCCGTAGCCGTTGGTGCCGGCTTACCCGCATAACGCCAGAGGAACATTAGGATTTGACCTCTGGTACAGGTATCGTTAATGCCGAAGAGGCCGGTGTCCGAATATCCTTTAGTGATGCCTTTATTTACTGCCCATGTAATTGCGCTGGCATATACATGATTTTTGGGGACATCAGGGAATGGCCCGGGTACAGATGCAGCAGTGGGTTTGGGCGTCGGTGCTGCCTTGTTCGAGAATTTCACGGTCCGGGAGTCACTGAACCGTGTGTCTGTGCCGTAGATGTACACGGATTCTTCATCCGTCTCGTTCTGAACAAGGGCCGGATCTGTAGATTCGGTCTCCGGGTCTTCGGATTCAGGCTCTTCGATTTCAGATTCCGGAACTGCAGTGCCGGTCTCTTCGACCTCATCAGCAGGTTCAAAAATCTCTGCCAGCGGGCTCTCGGCTTCGGAGACAGCCTCCGAATCTTCTGAGACATCTTCTGGCAGTACACTTTCTGCGTCTTCTTCGTTCACGTAAGATTCTGCAATGGATACTTCGCCTGCATCTGCAGTCTCATAGACCTGGGTTGCAAATGCCGGTGTCGTCTGAGTCAGGCATATCACAGCGCTTAAGATGATACATAGAATTTTCTGTTTCACTTTTTCCCCCTTTCGAGCTGTTATTAGTAACGAATGTTGTATTTATTATAGCACTGCTCTGCATTTTGGAAGCAAAAAAATAGCGGGGTGCCATCTGGATTTGAGACATCCCGCTTAATTATGATAACGAAGCTTAATTTACTGTTCACGCAGCATTACAGCCTTCTGCCATTCATAAATCTTGCAGTTATGTCTGCCGCCGTACCGGTGTAGCAGAATCTCTCTACGGTCTCTGCAGGCGTGATTCTCCGGAATGGATCGGAGAAGTCGCGAATAACCAGCGCGTCAAAGACATATCCCGGTTCCAGGCTGCCGACATTTCCGAACAGAGAGCCGCCTTCTTTTGTGGCCATGTAGAAGGCATTTGCAAATGTAACCACCTCATTATCATTCCCCTCATAGAACCATTTCAACTTTGAGAACTGGACTGCCCGCGCCGCCTGCGTGTATGTTCCGGGCAAATGTCCGCCCGCAATGTCGCTCCCAAGCGCAAGGTTCATGCCCTGTTTTGCCAGGGCTGACACGGGAGTTATTCCGGCTATGACGTTGACAGTCGCGTCCGGGCAGTGGACCGCGCAGCCGTCATACTTTTTCAGTATGCGGATATCTTCCTCCGAGGGGAAGATGAAATGGGCAGCCACCACCGGCCCGTGATCCATCAGTCCGGCTTTCTCATAGATTTCCGTGTCGCAGGAACAGTCCGGGAAAAGGCGCTTAGCCTCGGCGGCTTCCCACTTCGACTCGACGAGGTGGGTCTGAAGGCCGACTCCGTATTTTGCCGCCAGTTTTCCGAGCCCATCGAGCAATTTTTTGCTGCACGTCGGCGCAAACCTGGGGGTTATGATCGGCTTTGCATACTGATTTCCGGCACAGTCTGCCAGAAATTCTTCCGTCTCACGCACCGATTCCCCGGCTGTCTCGCACAGGTAATCCGGCGAATTCATGTCCATATTTACCTTGCCGATGAGGGCGCGGAATCCGCGTTTTTCCATTTGCCCCGCGAGGTATTCGACCGACTGTCTGTGGATGGTGCCGAAGACGGCGTGCATGGTGCCATTTGCAATCAGATCATCAAGGAATGCGTCGTAGACAGCGCGCGCGTAATCCATGTCGGAGAATTTTGCCTCCTGCGGGAAGGTGTAGGTGTTCAGCCAGTCCGCAAGGAGAAGATCCATGCCGAGGCCTCGCTGCGGATACTGCGGCGCGTGCACGTGCAAATCAGAGAAAGCGGGAATAATGACACTGTCCCCGAAGTCCGTGACCGGCAGGGCTGTGAACTCTTCGGGCAGGGTGTCATATATGCCGTTGACGATTCCGTTTTCCACAGATATATAACAGTTTTGGTGAACGGCGATTTTCTCCCGGCTCTTCGAATAGACTATGTTTCCGCGGGAGATGTCCATATGCTTGTCTCCTGTAATACTCTGAGGGGTGTTCTTGATTATGAAGATCGCCACCCGAATACCGCTGGGATTCGGATCTGTAATTGTCAGCCGGTGCTGACCAGAATCCCGCACCAGGTCTCGTCAGCGAGACTTGGATTTTTGGTCCGGGTGGCGGAAAATTTACTTTTTATATGCCCAGCTCCTGATTCTGTACAGGAACGTGACGATCTGGCCGCGCGTACACGGTACGCTGTCCTTGAAGGTGCCGTCCGAGTATCCTTTTGTTATACCCAGCGCGCTGCCCCACAGGATGGCGGTGCGGTAGGCGGGGGTCAGCTTGTCCTTGAACGGGCTGACATTTGAACGCGGCTTCGGCTGTCCGGCATATCTCCAGATGAACGTCATGATCTGGCCGCGGGTGCAGGGCACGTCGACTCCGTATGTGCCGTTGCTGAAGCCCTTGGCGATGCCCTTCTGGTAAGCCCAAAGGACCGCTTTATAATGAGGATGAGAGGGCTTTATGTCTGAGAATGGGCTCTTCGCCTGCGTTTTCGGAGCGGGCTGGCCTGCGATTCTCCAGAGGAACATCATCGCCTGGCTGCGTGTGCAGGGATCATTGATTCCGAACAGGTTCGTGCCGGTGTAGCCCTTGGTTATGCCCTCGTCGACCGCCCAGTATATTGCCTGATAATACGGGTGGCTTGGATTTTTGACGTCGTCAAAGAGTTTTCTGGTCGGCTTCGTCGTTGCGGTGGGCTTCGGTATCGGGGTACTGGTCGGCTTTGGTGTCGCAGTGGGCTTATAGGTCGGCGTCGGCGAGACGGTAACCTTGGGTGTCGGTGTAGGCGTCTTGGTCGGCGTCGGTGTAGGCGTCTTGGTCGGCGTCGGTGTAGGCGTCTTAGTTGGCGTCGGTGTCGGCGTCTTGGTTGGCGTTGGTGTCGGTGTCTTGGTCGGCGTCGGTGTAGGCGTCTTGGTTGGCGTCGGTGTCGGCGTCTTGGTTGGCGTTGGCGTCGGTGTCTTTGTTGGCGTTGGCGTCTTGGTTGGCGTTGGCGTCGGTGTCTTTGTTGGCGTCGGCGTCGGTGTCACTGCTGTGGGATCAAAATCTGTAGCGGACATGGGGTATTCTGCGTGGAACTTGGCGGTGTCATACTCCGCATCCCGGTAATGATCCTCAAAAGTATTCTGTCCCCTGAGGAAGTAGTTATAGTCTTCCGGGGCCTGTCCCGCATCCCATGTCACGTCGATGTTATAGTAGAGATTGCCAATGCGGACGATATTCCAGGCATGGTCACTGTGACCCGGCGTATCGCTTCCCGTGATGACTCTTGCATCAAGTCCCGCCGTAAGACACATCCTGTAGAATAATGTCGCATAGCCCTGGCAGACAGATGTGCCGTTTACGAGAGCGGCATAGGCTGTGTGCTTGAGCTTATAGGAATCATTTCCCAGGTTAGCCTCGTCATATGTGACGTGACTTGCGATATAGTCATAGATTGCCTTTACTTTTTCATATTCGGTCTTTGTGTCAAGATCGAGCGATTCCATGACCTGATTCAGTTTTGCCGTAAGCTCGGCTTCCTGGGCTTTTGTTGTGTAATACTCAACAGAGGTATTAAATGTAACAATGAGTGCGTTATCTGTGCGATACCCGGAAGCCGAATATCTGGCTCCCCCATAAGTCCACAACGCGTAATCACCTTCTGTCGGATTGCCGTTGTGAGGGAAGATATTCTCTTCTGCCAAAGGAAATAGCTGATTTTGAAATACTCCACTTATGGTGTCATCATATGAGGCCTGGTATTCAACACTGAACTCGGTTGCCCACTCGGCGGCCGCCTCATTAGATGCCTTGCCGTATAATTCGGCAAATTCATCCAGCGTTGTGGCAATCTCAGAACTGCCGACTAACGGTTCCTCGGCAGGATCCCCCTATATAATGTGATCGCTGCTCAGCGGCTGAACAAATACATACGGTTTTATCAGACCCTTACCGTGCTCATGCCTGTCAGAGCGTCCGACAACTTCTTCGGGGGCTGTCGTGTCCGCTGCTGAAATCAGGGTATCATCTTCAGAGATCAGGGTATCCTCGACTGAAATCAGGGTGTCCTCTTCTGGTTCGTATGCGGCGTCATTGCCCGGAGCAGTCACGTGTATGCCCTGCTCAGAGGCTGCATTGTCCGACGCGGTCACAGGAATACTCTGCCCGGAGGACGTAGTGGCCGGCGCAGTCACCCGAACGCTCGGTTCAGAGACTGCCTGGTCTGCCGAGTCCTGCGCGAGTGAGGACATCGGGTTTGAAACGATCATGATGAAGGAGAGGAGAAGGGCGAGCATATTTGCAAGTTTTTTATTCATGGCAGAAAATCCTTTCTGAGTTTTATGGCTTTGGCAACGGCGGCATTGGCCCGCTGCCGGAGCCGATAATCAGCTTGACCATCCAGACGAAGAGGAGCAGCACGAGGATCGGGATCACGCAGGAAGTGACCAGCATGACCGCAAATGCCTCGAGCATATTATTGAAAAGCTGCCGGAAAGCCTCTGTGGATTGGTTGACAGAGCTTGTAAAGTTCTCTGTCAGCTCTCTGCCGCTCTCGGTGACGGAATTCAGCCACCCGCCGATCGTTTCAGCGATTCCAGACGGCTTCTCGGGTTTGGACTCGGTATCAGCCGACACGCTTTCGGCCAGCGATTCGGTCTCTGCTTTAATTTCCTCGGCAGTCTGCGTCGCACTGTCTATCGTGGCCTCAATGGATTCATGATAGGTGTTTTCAATCATGCTGGAGACCCCAAGGCTTGCTGGGATCACCATGAAGAATGCAAGTCCCAGAAGCCCGATCCGCAGGGAGGTGCGGAACAGGGGCGGCCGCATCAGCAGGGCTCCAATGGAGAAAATAATGCATGCGATCGGTATCAGTATTGCAAATGTCACAAACCCCGTAATCGTAAGCAGATACTTTTCTACGTAGATTGCGCATATGACGATGATGAATTTTGAACTGAGGTCCGCGAGCTCCGTCGCAATCGGGGTGGCAACGTCACCGGGGATGAGCGTGATGGCGGCAGATGCGGCCGCTGAAGCCGCGGTGAGTTCCATGACTTTGTCTTTTTTGTTTTCCAGAGATTCGATGTTTGCCTTGTGGAAATCTACGCTTGAGGTGGTCTTGGCCAGCAGAAAGAAGGACAATAGAGCGAGCACAAGAGGGGCGGTGATGAGAAGTATTTGCAATTTGGTCATTTGCTTCATGACGGGTCCTCCTTATAAGGTATATATTTAATTCTAAACATTTGCAGTGAAGAAGTCCATAAATAAGATTTGTGAAATGCTTTGAGAATATATGTTGTCGAAATAAAAGTGAATATGTGCAAGTGGAAACTACAGGGGGATCAATGAATTAGTTTCAGCTCTGTCTGAACTAAACCTCATAGGTATTCCTCACGAGAAAAATAAGAATCTTGCGGTTAGTGGAATTTATCTGTTGACTTGACATCTGTATAGCCTTTCAGTATGATAAAAATAGGCGTTGAAACAACAATCGTGACATGCGGAGATTCCGGCTGACGGCATAGTTGCGAATTGCAGCAGAGAATGCGGGAATCCAAACCAGATGATGACAGCTGCTGATGACATGAATACCGTGTCGGGCATGAGGAACCCGGCAGAAGGAGAGACAGCTATGGATACTATGGAGAATCGCAGAGAGGCAATTTGCGCGCTTGTAAATGAGAGAAAGAATGTTACATTTGCAGAAATAAAAGAAGCTTTCCCGCAGGTGTCGGACATGACGATCCGCACGGATCTTCGCGTGCTGGACGAAAAAAAGCGGATCGTTCGCATCCACGGTGGAGCAAAGTCGGTGGAAACGCTTCTTGCAAATGACGACCTCCTCGGCACCCGCTCCGTCCGCAACGTTGATGAGAAGAGGCTGATCGCGCAGAAGGCTGTCAAACTTATACGTCCGAATATGACGATTTTTATTGATTCAGGAAGCACAACGACACAGATGTGCTCCATCCTTCCGGACATACCGTGCTTTATTATGACGAACAGTATAAGCTGTGCCGCGGAGCTCATTCACCTCACGCAGGCCAAGGTCGTGATCACCGGAGGCGTGATGAATCGAAATTCTCTGAGCATTGCAGGATTTACTGCCGCGAAGACTATTTCGAGCGTGAATTTTGATATTGCTTTTATTGGGGCGACGACGTATCGGTCGGATATAGGATTTGCATGCGGATCCGCGGATGACAATAATATAAAACAGCATGCTATCGGCAGAAGCGAGCGAAATGTTATTCTGCTCGACTCCTCAAAGATAGGGAAAAAGAGTTCGTTTACGACCTGCATGCTCGATCAGGTCGACTGTGTAGTCTCAGACGATAGGATACCTGAGAAGTTTGCGGAAGAGTGCCGGCAGAATGGCGTTGAGCTGCTATAACAGACTTGAGAGGACGCTTTTTGCGTCGGTGGGAGATATTTATGGCTGACGAGAAGTTGAAGATATTATATCTCATGCAGATTTTGCTTGATGAGACAGATAAAGAGCATGTTCTCAGCGCGACTGATCTGGCATCTCGCATGGACCACCTATATCATATTACATGCAATAGAAAAACGGTTTATACCGATGTTGAAAAACTGCGCAGTTTTGGTCTCAAGATTGAACAGGTGAAGGGCAGCAATTCCGGCTATTACGTGGCTGAGCGCGAGTTCGAGCTGCCTGAGCTGAAGCTTCTTGTTGACGCGGTCCAGTCTGCGAAGTTTATCACTACCAGGAAGTCGGAAGAGCTGATTAAGAAGCTGGAGAAGATGACTAGTCATGAGAATGCGCGGCAGCTGCAGCGGCAGGTCTACATTTACAATCGGGCGAAGACGGATAATGAGACGGTCTATGCCAACGTCGACTCGATCCATACGGCCACCTATCTGAATCGGCAGATCAGCTTCAAGTACTGCGAATGGTCGGTCAGCAAGAAACTGGTCCGGCGCAAGAACGGTGCCGATTACATAG
>JAFRCB010000148.1 GCA_017404585.1 Lachnospiraceae bacterium | reverse complement strand
ATGCTAGCAACGACCGGGGCGCCGCCTGTGCCTGTGCCGCCGCCCATACCGCAGGTGACAAATACCATATCAGCGCCCTGAAGGACCTGCTTGATCTCATCTGTGCTCTCAGTTGCTGCCTGCTCACCGACTTCCGGCTTTGCTCCTGCACCGAGGCCCTTGGTAACTTTCTCGCCGATCTGAACTACAGTCGGAGCCTTGCACATATTAAGCGCCTGCTTATCTGTATTAATTCCTACAAATTCAACTCCGCCGATTGCTTCGTCGACCATGCGGTTAACGGCATTATTGCCGGCCCCGCCTACACCAACTACAATTATGCGTGCAGCAGATTCAGCTTCATTGGTTGTGATTTCTAACAAAACAGTTCCTCCTTTTGACCGCCTTCTAAAACAGCCTATTATTTGCTACTCTATCCAGATATAGAATATTTTCACATGATAACATCATTAACAATCATATAGTCTTTAGATGCATTAATCAAGAATTTTTTTCATTTTTTGAAAAAATCAGACGACTTTGCGTCCCGTCATAATTCTCTAGATGTAGTGTTCCGGACCTGCCGAGAAGCTCATATATGATGTGTTTGAATACGTCCAGCCGTTTCTCGATGTGAGTTCCGTCGCCCAGATCGATAGTGACGTCATTAAAATGGAGCTGCAGATTTCCCTTCCCGGAAACATCCACCGAGGTCGGATATATTCTATTTCCCTCCGCGAACGACTTGAGAGCTCCAAGCGCCGCATAGATTGACGAATATTTTACCGGCAGTCTCTCTCCGACCGCCGCCCCGCTGATAACGAGGCCTGTTATCTCCGGAATATAATTCTCTTCAAATGTATCTTCAGAAGTATACTCCTTTACAAGTACTTCCTCAGCAGGAATCGGCGTCACACTGCTCACTGACGATTCATCCGCCGGTATAGGTGTCGGGGAAGGGTCATCCACAAGTTCAGGCTGAATCAGGATCGTTTCGTCACCACTGTTTCCTTCCGTTTCCCCGTCTTCATCGGAGTATTCCTCATAATTGTCATACTCCCCGGCGTCCCCGTCGGCATCGTACTCTTCGTTATAGTCGTAGCCATCCTCATAGTCAGTGCCGTCATCGTAATCTTCCTCATAGTCGGCACCCCCATCGTAGTCATCCTCATAGTCCGCAGTCTCCGCTTCCACATAAGTCTCCTCATCGGTAAGGTAGTTCCCCGATTTCACATAGAACGCGGCACTGTCCGTCCCTTCTGCTCCGCTCCCTGTTGCGCCCGTCGAAGAATCCGTTTTATTTTCCCCGCCGGGCTCTCCATTAAGCGCAGATCCGGATAATGATTCATCCTGAGGCAGCGTCTCTCCGCTGTAAAGGGCTTTATACCCGCTCTCGTTCATGGCAGATACGACACGGATCACACCGCTGCGGTCAAAATACCAGTATCTGTCATCATAATTCACATAGCCGACGAGTGACTTTTCTTTCACGGTGACACTCACGGTGTCGTGCTTTACATAAGTGACATCCACAGTATCTACAAAAGAATTGCCCCTGATCTTCCTGTCATTGAACGCGAGGCTGAGGAACAGCGCATTATCTCTTAAGGGACCTTTCTGAATCAGCTCCAAAACTTCTTTATCCGATTCATGGCAATTGCCCGTCACCTTAATGTCCGTCACTCTGAACATAAACAGGCATACAAAGGCGGCGCTCAAAACGAGCGCCACTGTAAGTATCCGGAACAGGTTCCTTATAAAACGTTTTCGCCTTTTACGCCTTTTCCCTGACATATTCCTTAAATTTATCTCCTCGCACCTCGTAGTTGGGGAACTCCCCCCATGAAGCACAGGCCGGGGACAACAGGACCGCATCGCCCGGCTCCGCATGATCCCTGCAGAAATCCATGGCTTCGTTCATGTTCTCAAGGAGTACAATTTTCTCTTCAGGGAAGCCGACCGAGACCGCAGCATCCCGAATGTCGAATTTTGTCTTTCCTTCGAGGACGAGCCATTTGACCCTTCCTTCAAATGATTGGATCCACTCTCTGTAATCAGAGCCCTTGTCGTAACCTCCTGCGATCAGAAGCGTAGGCCGGGTCATAGCCTGAATACCCTTGATTGCCGCATCCGGGTTCGTTCCCTTGGAATCGTTGTACCACCTGACACCGTTCTTTTCTCCGGAGAATTCAATGCGGTGGGCGACCGGATTAAACTCCTCGCAGGTCTTACGTATGCTCTCGATAGAAACACCGTACGTGAGGGCCATAGCGGCTGCCGCCATGACATTCTCATAATTGTGAACACCGAGGAGCTTCAGATCCGAGACGTCAAGAAGTACGCTTTCCGCGCCTCCGCGTGTGATCACAATGTTATTGCCGTCAAGATAAATGCCGTTCTCAATTCTTCTTTCGGAAGAGAACCAGAAGATATCGGCCGGGCATTCATTTGCAACTGCGCGGAGCTCCTCATCCTCATAATTGAGCACGCAGACATCATCTTTCGTCTGATTCTTCGTGATCAGCTCTTTGCACCGGATATACTCCTCCATAGTGTGATGTCTGTTAAGATGATCCGGAGTGATATTCAATATCGCCGAAACTGCCGGATGGAAGTCGCAGGTCGTCTCGAGCTGGAAGCTGGAGAGTTCGGCTACGATCACCGATTCTTCACGTGTCGCAAGAGCGGCGTCCGTGTAGGCGTTCCCGATATTGCCGACAACGAATGTATGATAGCCTGCCTTCTTCATGATCTCGCCGAGCAGGGATGTCGTAGTTGTCTTTCCGTTCGTACCTGTGATACCGAGTACGCTGCCACAGGATGTCTGCCATGCAAGCTCTACCTCGCCCCAGATTGGGATTCCCGCATCCCTCAAGGCATTCACCGGACCTATATCCGTAGGAACGCCCGGGCTGAGGACTGCCAGATCAAGGGCAGATATAACTTCATTCGGGATTTTCCCGAAGCATACCGACGCGTTCGGAATATCCTTAAGAAGTTCTTTCAGTTCCTCCTCGCTCTTCTTTTCATCAAATACTACAGCGTGCGCACCGACTTTCGAGAGCAGGGCTGCCGCGCCGATACCGCTTTTGCCTGCTCCGTATACCAATACTTTCTTGTCTTTCAGTTCCATATATGCCTTCCCAAATTACAGTGCTAT
>JAFRCB010000147.1 GCA_017404585.1 Lachnospiraceae bacterium | reverse complement strand
CATGGAGTCGATCGGCAATATATGGGTCGTGATCCTGAGTTTTCTGTTCTTCCGTGAACCTATCACTAAAGGTAAGGTCCTTGGAAATGTACTGATATTCGCGGGCATTGTCATTTTCTATCTGAACTGGGCGGATATTTCGCCTTCACTGGAGTTTCTTGTGACGGACTTTGGAACACTTTTTTCTTCACTGCGTTAAGTGAAGGAGACAGGAGAGAAGAGTATGAGCATATATGATGATATTTTTGGCGGTATAGATCAGGCTCTTGACATTGTGGATGAAGCGATAAGCACGGGCAATTTCAATAATATGTCCGAACGTATCCGGGATGCCGTGGAGCCGCTCGATCAGAAACGCTCGACCGGGAATCGCTGGAGAGACGAGGGCGGCAAGGCCGGAGGGAAATCCAGCTACAACCGAGGACGTATGGACAATCGGGGCAATGCCTTCCAGGGAACTTTCCAGAGCGGCCGGGGCGGGTACAGCCGGCAGGGCAGCTACGGCGGCCAGCGGGCATATGACCGCAGGGGTTCCTACAATTCGCAGCAGAGCGGTCAGCCGGGTTACAGACAGCCGGTCCAGTTCAGACAGCCCCAGCAGGATCCGCTGACAGGCGAGACGCCGTTTTTTAAGAAAGTCGGCAGTACATTCGGAAGCCGTGCCATGTTCATAATCGGCATCCTGGGAGCCGGCTTCAACGGTATTATCAGTGCCATGATGGTCGCGGCGACACTTGCGGAGACCTTTGGCGGCGGCGGAGACCTGACAGGCGGAGTGGTAGCGTCGGTACTTTTTCTGTCACTCACCGCTGTTTTTGCCATGGTGGCCAATTACGGAAAAAAAGGCAGGGAGGTCGTCGAGCATTACAAGCTGTACAGAAAGATCCTCTCGGTCAACGGCTATGCCAACATAGCCGATATAGCGAAAGTGACGGATATTCCGGAAGACAAGGTCAGAAAAGAACTTAAGAGCATGACCCGGGCGGGAATGTTCAAACAGGGTCACTTTGACGACAGGGAGACGTGCTTTATCGCTTCCGACGAGATGTATCAGCTGTACCGCCGCGCTGAAGATAACTCGAAGAGGCTGCGCGAGGAGGCGGAGAAAGAGCGGCGCGAACAGGGCTACGTTTCCGCGGAACTCAAGGAAGTCCTCGATAAAGGCAGCGGATATGTAAAGCTGATCCGGGAAGTCAATGACGATATCCCCGGCCGTGAGGTTTCCGATAAGCTCGAAAAGATGGAGAAGATCGTCACCAAGATCTTTGAGACCGTGAGGGAGAATCCGGAGCAGGCTGATAAGCTCTCCATGTTCATGGATTACTATCTGCCGACGACAGCGAAGCTGATCATTGCTTACAGGGACATGGACAGGAAGGAAGTTCAGGGCGAGAATATCATGTCCGCCAAGCAGGAAATTGAAAATACGCTTGATATGATCAATGAAGCCTTCGAGAAACTGTTTGACAGCATGTTCAAGGAACAGTCGCTTGATGTCCAGACCGATATTGACGTCATGAGGACAATGATGAAACAGCAGGGACTTGCTCCGAACGAGCTTGATCTGCTGAGGCGCAGAGAAGCTGCCCAGAATGCGCGCGAGGCGGGAGCTGATATGTGGGGCGGCAGTGCGCCTGCGTTCCCGGAAATCGAGCCTTCAGTGTCCGTCCAGGAGACACAGCCGCAGACGGCGGCAGGTGAGAGACCTATGACAGCAGCCGAGCGCCGCAGGGCTGAGGCGGAAGCCGTGAAGGCTGCCGAAGCCTCTCTTAAGTCGGGAGGAACAACAACTGCCGGAGGCTTTGCGGAGCAGACTTCTCCGATCCTTGAATGGGGCGGGAAGGCTGTGACCGAGGAGGAGTAATCGGTTCGAAGGCTTCCGCATATGCTGCGGGA
The DNA here is from genome assembly GCA_017404585.1 of Lachnospiraceae bacterium. Taxonomy (GTDB): domain Bacteria; phylum Bacillota; class Clostridia; order Lachnospirales; family Lachnospiraceae; genus Chordicoccus. The sequence goes on along the minus strand of JAFRCB010000147.1, from coordinate 1,096 downwards.
GAGATTAGTAAAATATGCGTCACTGAGCCAGAGACGAATTAATTAAGGAGGAAATACCATGGACGACTATAATGCAAATGAGATCAAACTCGACGCATCCGCATTTGCCGCGGATCTCGCGACGGCTGAGGTGCCGCAGCTGACATTCGGTGCAGAGCCTGAACCGGCAGCTCCTGCGGCACAGGCACAGGCTCCCAAGCCGGCGCCGTCCGAGGCGGATATTCTGACAGAGGGCGAGAAGAAGCAGGTGAGTGCCCTTGCGAAGCAGATCAACCTTGCTGACACCAATGGCATACTCCAGTACGGAGCCGGCACCCAGAAGAAGATGTCCGATTTCTCGGACGCGGCTCTTGCTACTGTCAAGACACGCGACCTCGGTGAGGTAGGCGATATGCTCTCCGGCGTTATCAGTGATCTCGGAAACTTCAACCCCAATGAGGAAGAAGAAAAAGGTTTCCTCGGAATCTTTAAAAAGCCCAAGAAAAAGATGGAGGAACTGAAAGTTCAGTACGACAGCGCCAACGCCAATGTTGAGAAGGTGGCTAAGTCCCTGCAGCAGCATCAGGTCTCCCTCATGAAGGACGTTGCGACACTTGACAAGATGTATCAGTCCAACCTTGTATATTATAAGGAACTCACGATGTACATTCTGGCCGGCAAGGAGAAGATCCAGATGGTCAAGGAAGGTGAGCTTGCGGAGAAGCGCGCGAGAGCTGAGGCCTCCGGTCTTGCGGAGGATGCACAGGCAGTCAAGGATCTCGAGGATCAGATCAATCGCTTCGAGAAGAAGATCCACGACCTTGAACTTACCAGAATGATCGCGATCCAGACGGCTCCGCAGATCAGACTGATACAGAGCTCCGATACTATGATGGTCGAGAAGATACAGTCGACGCTGGTGAACACGATACCGCTCTGGAAGAATCAGATGGTCCTTGCGCTCGGTATCGAGGATTCGACAAAGGCTGCCAAGGCTGAGGCTGCTGTGACTGAGATGACGAATAAACTGCTTACTTCAAATGCCGAGAAGCTGAAGACCGCGACCATTGAGACAGCTAAGGCGTCCGAGCGCGGTGTCGTCGATATGGAGACCCTG